>JAVXWK010000913.1:0-5312 GCA_032230575.1 Pseudonocardiales bacterium
AGTACTAGCCCGTCAAGGGCACCGTCATCGAGGTTGTCAAGGGTGGGCTCAACCTGGACATCGGCCTCCGTGGCTTCCTTCCCGACTCCCTGGTCGAGATGCGCCGCGTCCGCGACTTGCAGCCGTACGTCGGCCGCGAGCTCGAGGCGAAGATCATCGAGCTGGACAAGAACCGCAACAACGTGGTCCTGTCCCGCCGCGCGTGGCTCGAGCAGACCCAGTCCGAGGTCCGCAGCGAGTTCCTCAACCAGCTGCAGAAGGGCCAGGTCCGCAAGGGCGTCGTGTCCTCGATCGTCAACTTCGGTGCCTTCGTGGACCTGGGTGGCGTCGACGGTCTCGTCCACGTCTCGGAGCTGTCCTGGAAGCACATCGACCACCCGTCCGAGGTTGTCGAGGTCGGCCAGGAAGTCACCGTCGAGGTCCTCGACGTCGACATGGAGCGCGAGCGCGTCTCCCTGTCGCTGAAGGCCACGCAGGAAGACCCGTGGCGCCAGTTCGCCCGCACCCACGCGATCGGTCAGATCGTGCCGGGCAAGGTCACGAAGCTGGTTCCGTTCGGTGCGTTCGTCCGCGTGGACGAGGGCATCGAGGGCCTGGTCCACATCTCCGAGCTGGCCGAGCGCCACGTCGAGATCCCGGAGCAGGTCGTCCAGGTCGGCGACGACGTCATGGTCAAGGTCATCGACATCGACCTCGACCGCCGTCGCATCTCGCTGTCGCTCAAGCAGGCCAACGAGGGCTTCACGGTCGACACCGAGTTCGACCCGACCCAGTACGGCATGGCCGCCGAGTACGACGACCAGGGCAACTACATCTACCCCGAGGGCTTCGACCCGGAGTCGCAGGAGTGGGGCGAGGGCTTCGACAAGCAGCGTGAGGAGTGGGAGCGCCAGTACGCCGAGGCGCACACTCGTTACGAGGCCCACATGAAGCAGATCAAGAAGGCCGCTGAGGCTGAGGAAGAGGCTTCGGCCGAGGGTGCGGGCAACTACACCTCGGGTGGGGACGCTCCTTCCGCTTCGGTCGGTGCGCCGGCTCAGTCCGGTGGCACGCTGGCCTCCGACGAGCAGCTCGCGGCGCTCCGCGAGAAGCTGTCGGGCGGCATGTGAGCTAGAGCCTGAAAGAGCCCCGCACTCAGGTGCGGGGCTCTTTCGCGTTGTTGGGGCTTGCGGACGCCCTGAACCGTGCCGCGCGCGGGGGACTCATTCACTCGGTGGTGGAGGGCTTGGGGCGTTGTGTAGGTTGGCAAACCTATGCGTGGGAACAAGTTCTTCGGTGTGCTTGGCGCGGTGGCGCTGATGGTTTGTGCCGCCTGCTCTGGTGCGGTGCCGCAGACTCAGGCGCCGCCGCCGCAGATTCCGAAGATCACTCCGCCGACCACGCCGTCGCGGGTTCCGTTGATGGTGGATCGGCCGTTGCCTGACGACTGTGAGCTCGTCGTGCCCGTTGATGTCATGAACGCGACGCTCGGGCAGGAGCTGCCCGGGGAGCCTCGGATCATCGTCGGGATCAAGGAGCCCGCGATCGGGAAGACCGGGAAGATCGACTGTTACTACGGGATTCCCGAGAAGAAGGACCTGACCGACGCCAAGATCGTCGTCGGGCTGTCGACGTACACCGATGAGCTGACGGCTCGGACGCGGGTGTCCGAGAGCGTCGAGGCTGAGCGGGGCGACGGGGCGAAGATCACCGAGGTTGACGTCGGGAAGCAGAAGGGGACGTTGATCGAGGGCAAGGACGAGCAGTTGTTGATCGGGTCGCTCGGGAAGTCGACGTTCGTGGTGCGCAACCGGAACAACTTCATCCCGCAGGCGCGGTTGATGGCTGTGCTGCCGGTACTCGCCCAGCAGTGCATGACGCCGCCGGTCTAGCCTGTGCGGCATGCTCAGGGTGGGGTTGACCGGGGGAATCGGGTCCGGCAAGTCGACGGTTGCGAGGCTGCTGGCCGAGAACGGCGCTGTCGTGATCGATGCGGACAAGCTCGCGCGTGAGGTGCTGGAGCCTGGGACTGACGGGCTCAAGGAGGTCGTGAAGGCGTTCGGTGAGGACGTGCTGAACGACGACGGCACGTTGAACCGGGCTGCGTTGGCGGCCAAGGCGTTCGCGAGTGAGGACGCGCGGCAGACGCTCAACGGGATCACGCATCCGCGTATTGGAGCGTTGACCGGGCAGCGGATGGCCGAGGCGCCGGATGATGCCATCGTCGTGCACGACATCCCCCTGCTGGTGGAGCGGGACATGGCGGCGGCGTACCACCTGGTGATCGTCGTGTACGCGGATGCCGAGACGCGGTTGCGGCGACTCGTCACCAGTCGCGGGATGGATCGGCGGGATGCCGAGAACCGGATTGCCGCGCAGGCCACGGACGAGCAGCGCCGGGCTGTGGCGGACGTGTGGCTGGACAACAGCGGTGAGGTTCCGGACGTCACCGTGTTGTGGGATCGGCTGGTGGGGTTCGAGAAGAACGTGCGGACGCAGTCGTACGCGTCCGGCTCGCCGATCGTGGTGCCGTACGACGGGCGGTGGCCCGCTCAGGCCAGGAGGGTGGCGCGGCGGATCAGCCTGGCGGCCGGTGGGCGGCACGTCGAGCACATCGGGTCGACTGCGGTGCCGGGGCTCGCGGCCAAGGACGTGCTGGATTTTCAGTTGGCGGTCGCGGACATGGAGACCGCCGACTCGTTGCGGGAGACGTTGGCGCAGGCCGGTTTTCCGTACGTGGGGCCGTACGAGGACACGCCGCGTGGTGACGGCGACTGGAGCAAGCGGCTGCACGCCGGGGCGGATCCTGGGCGGCGGGTGAACCTGCACCTGCGCGTCGAAGGGGCGCCGAACTGGCGGTGGGCGGTCGATTTCCGGGACTGGTTGCGGCACGACGCGCAGGCCCGTGCGGAGTACGCGGAGCTGAAGCTCGAGCTGTCACAACGGTTTGCGGCCGACTCGGGAGCCTTTGCCTACGGTGAGGCGAAGGAGCCCTGGATGGAGGCGGCCGTCGCGCGCGTGCAGGCCTACAGGGGCGGCCAGGAGTCGTAGATGCCCTGCCACGTCAGCCACGACGTGAGGTTGTGGTTGACGTTGCTGAGCTCTTCGAGGGTGCGGTGGATCGTGCGCAGGGCCTGGTCGGCGTCGCCGGGGCGCAGGACTCGGCCCGCGACGGCCGCGGCGAACTCCTCGTTGCGGACGATGCGCGGGGTCGTGCCGCCGGGAACTGCCAGGCCCAGCAACAGGTCCGTGGTCTGCCAGTGGCGGTGGTCGCGCTCGACGCGGACGGCCGAGAGGACGCTCGGGCCGCTGCGGGAGTGGCGTGAGCGGGCGCGGTGGGTCGTGAGGCGCAGGCCCAGTTCGGGCATCAGCCAGGTGACCTCGGCGTCCGAGAACGGGTCTTCCGGGGTGGGATGCTCGATTCGCAGACCCCACCGTTCGACGTCGCACGAACTGAGAGTTCGCGAGCCACCGGACGAATAGGTTCGCACGCCCGAAATGGTGTCGACGACATCGACCAGCTGAGGTGTAGTGACCGCTCCCACGCCGCCGAGGGTAGTCAAATAAGTGCGGCCAGTTACACGCCGGGTCGATTTGTTACGTCACGGTCAGATGACGACCACACTCTGTGTATCAACGCCAGGAGGTGGGACAGCCCGAAGAGGTGAGCCACCTGACCACATCGTGACCGTGCGCTGAAATCCCCGACACCGCTGAGTAGGTGGTTTCCAGGGCCCATTGCGCGCGTTGCGGGGTGATCAACTTGTGCTGAACTGCGGCGATCAGCTCGTCCGTGTCCAGAACGGTCACGCTGTGACCCGTTCGGACGATCAGGTCGAGGTAGAGGTCGGTCGTTTTCCAGACGGTGCCGATCGCGTTGATCTCCACGACGTCCACGTAGAAGTCGAAGTCGATCAGGTGACCTGGGTGCCAGGACTGCCGCGTGACCCGGATGTTGAGCTTGGGCAGGAACCAGCTCTCGAAGTGGCTGATCTTGGGGTGCCCCGCGAGCGGCCGGAACATGTAGAGGCCCGCCGGCGTGAGGCGGAACTCGTCGACGCTTCTCAACTGTCCCTTGGGATCTGTGTTGCTCTTGGCGTCCAGGTCGAAGTACTCGATCTTCGGCGGATGGATGTGTGCCACGTCCGCGATACTGCCATCGTTCGGCGCTCCGGCCACTTAGGATGCCGCGCATGTTCGGGATCATCCGCCCCTGCCGCAACAGAATGGGCGCTGAGCTGCGGTCCGCGTGGCTCGCACACCTGTGCGGGATGTGCCTGTCGTTGCGCGACGAGCACGGTCATCTCTCGAGGCTCGTCACCAACTACGACGGGCTGTTGATCTCGGCGGCGGTCGAGGCGCAGTCGGTCGTGTCGAGGCGGACGGCGGGGCCGTGTGCGTTGCGCGGCATGAAGTCCGCGGACGTGGCCATCGGTGACGGCGCCCGGCTGGCGGCCTCGGTGTCGCTGGTGCTGGCGTCGTTGAAGATCCACGACCACGTGGACGACGGGGACGGGCTCGCCGGCAAGGTCGGCTGGGCGGGGCGCGTGGTGGCGCAGCGCTGGGCGGCCAAGGGCCTGGGAACGGCCTCCGACCTGGGGTTCGACGCGTCGGTCATGATCGACACGGTGCGACGGCAGCCCGAGGTGGAGCGCGCGGCCGGGCTCGGGAGCTCGGTGCTGCTGGTGACCGAGCCGACGGAGACCGCGACCGGGTTCGCAGTCGCGCAGACGGCGATGATCGCGGGACGGCCGGGGAACGTCGAGCCGTTGCGCGAGGTGGGGCGGCTGTTCGGGCGAGTCGCGCACCTGATCGACGCCGTGGAGGACCTGGAGGAGGACCGTGTCGCCGGGGCGTGGAACCCGTTGCTCGCCACGGGAACCTCGGTCGACGAGGCGCATCGGCTGTGCCTGGACGCGTTGGCGGGCATCCGGCTGGCGCTGAAGGACGTGGAGTTCACCGACTCGCGGCTCGTGCACAAGCTGCTCGTGCACGAGCTGGAGGAGTCGGTCGTCCGGGTCTTCGGCAGGGACCGGCACGACGATGGCAGGCGCACGCCGGTGGATCCCGGCAGCGGACCGTGGGCGTACCCGAGGCTGACCTACGAACCGCGGCGGCGCGGGTTCCTGGAGGGCTGCGGTGCGTTCCTCTACATGTGCGGGACGTGCCAGTTCTGCTGCCGGGATCCGTACCCCGGCCCGTGGAGCGACAAGTGGCGCAACTCGTGCGACTGCGACTGCACCGGCAGCAACTGCGACGGCAGCCACGGCAGCGGCCACGGCTGTGACTGCTGCGACTGCGGCTGCTGCCCCTGCGACTAGGGCCCTGACCAG
>JAVXWK010000932.1:0-5950 GCA_032230575.1 Pseudonocardiales bacterium
CCGCGAGGACGTGCAGACGCTGCGCCTGATGATAGGCGATCTGTTTCTCGTGATAAGCGAGAGCATCGAGAACCTCGACTGCTTCCATACCCCCAATCCTATTCGAGATCATTTTCTGAAAAGGGGATAAGCCGCTACACATTCGGGTGAATCCGCAGCTCAGGCCAGGTGTCATAGGTGTCGTGCGCGTCTTTCTCTCTAGACGCAACGCAACCACTAGGAACCACCTACGCAAGCGACGGACGAAGCACGGAAATGGACCACGCCCCGCAACCACCGACGCAAGCCGACCCGACAAATTCGTTCCGGCACACGCCCGACGAAGGAGGGCATGTGCCGGGTCGCCGCAGGCGCCGCGGTCTCGCTCCTCGCGATCACCGCGGCCCTGACCCAGCCCTGGTCGGCCTCGGGCCGCCCGTCGTCATCGCCTCACGGCTTGGTGATCTCCAGCTGCAACTCGGTCACCCAGTCCGCGGGATCCCCGTCGCCGTAGTTCAGGTACACCTCACGAGCGAACCCGTTCTGCCGGTACCCCTGAGCCTCGATCCACGCGGCAACGGACTGGTACGTGGCATCCACGTCGTCCATGGGACCCCGGTGCACGATGGTCGCCGCGTGCTCCAACGCCGGCAGGTCGACGACCTCGAAGTCGTACGAACCAGAAGGCTCGACCGACACCGTCACCCCCGCCTCCACCAGCACCTGGTCCCCCTCAGCGGGCGAGTAGGTGGCGATCCCGTACCCGGTGATGGGCACGCCGGCCCGTGAGAGACGCGCCATCAGCTCCGGGTACAGAGGCTGGATGACCGGACCGATGTCCTCCGGCCCGTACGAAGCAGCCAATGCGGTCAACCGGGCGACACGGGCAGAGGGAACAGGTTTCACAACAACGTCGTCAGCAGGCATTGCGCCTTCCCTTTCAATGGCGCGGAGACGTGCCTCGACCCGGCGCAACCGCGACTCGTCCGCAAGAATCTGCTGTCGCAGCTCGGCGCGCCGCAATGAAAGCATTCCGTGCAGCTGCTCGACGGAAAGCTTCTCGTCGAGCACCACACGAACCTGGTCCAAAGTCAGACCGAGATCCTTCAAAGCGACCAGCCGGTTGAGCCGCTGGAGCTGTGCGGCGGTGTAGAAGCGGTAGCCGGACGACGGGTCCACGTGGGCCGGCAGGAGCAACCCGACCGCGTCGTAATGGCGCAGCATCCGCACCGACACACGCCCCAGATGGGCGAAGTCTCCGATGGTGAACATGACTGCTCCTGTGTAGGGGCTGACACGGTGTGAGGGTCAAGAAATGATGGTTTGAGCAACGCACCGGGTGCGCATCCTGGGACGTTGACGAGAGGTGGCACATGACGTTCGCACATCCGGCGTTGTTCTACTCCGACGAGGAGTCCTACATCGACGGCACAGTCCCGTTCGTCGTGGAGGGCCTCGCGAACGCCGAGCCCGTGGCCATCGCGGTCCCCAGCGCGAACCTGACGCTGCTCAAGGAGGCACTGAGCGGGTTCGCGCACCTCGTGACCTTCATCGACATGACGGACACCGGCCGCAACCCCGGCCGGATCATCCCCGAGTTCCGCGCGTTCGCCGACCGCCACAGCGGGGCCGTGCGGATCATCAGCGAACCGGTGTGGAACCACCGCACCGATGTCGAGTACCCGGCGTGCGCGCTGCACGAGGCGCTGGTCAACTACGCCTTCAGCGGCTGCGACGTCAGCATCCTCTGCCCGTACGACATCTCCGCGCTCAGCCACGCCGTGCTGGCCGACGCCGAGAAGACGCACCCGATCGTGACCGACGCGAGCGGCCACCGTCCCAGCGACCACTTCCACCCCGCTCGGGTGGTCGTCGCCGCGCACTCGCTGCCACTGTCCACACCGGCCGATGCGGCGAGCACTTCCGTTGGTGCCGGGGCGATGGCGGCGGTGCGGACGTTCGCGCGTGAGCAGGCTGTGAAGTTCGGACTGACCCCGGATCGGGTCGACGACTTCACCCTCGCGGTCACCGAGCTCGCGACCAACAGCGTGCGGCACGGCGGCGGCGAGAGCACCGTCCGGGTGTGGACCGAAAGTGAAAGTATTGTTTGCCAAGTCAACGACAACGGGCACATCACCGATGTTCTGGCTGGACGCACCCCCGTTCACGCAAACGATCCAGGCGGTCGCGGTCTGTTGCTGGTCAACCGTTTGGCGGACCTCGTGCGCACCCAAACGACGTCGTCCGGCACTGCGATCCAGGTCAGATTCGATCTGGCGAACAAAAAGGCAACGTGATCGACATACATTTGGCCGATCTCGTTATAGCTTGAGCACGTGCACGACGAGGAAGCGACGGAAATCGGCTACACGGGGGCGCGTTTCGGGTCCCCGGCGACCCGTAGACGACTGCGTGACGACCGAACACACGAAGTGAACGGTGCCGAGACGCAACAACTGCCCCGTCAGCAACCGTTGCGCCAACGCCCGCCGGAACCGCCACCGGAGTGGCCGATGCAGGAAGACGAACCACCTCATGTCCCCGCGCGGGACAGCGCTCTCGTGCGTCCATATGCCCGTACCGGCGGCCGCACCGCGGCACGCCACGACCTGCGCCTGGAAACGCTGCTGTCGACGGACGAGGACAGGCTGTACCGCGCGAACAACGACCAGGCGTCGATGATGCGACTGTGCCTGCAGCCGCGGTCGGTCGCCGAGATCTCCGCGCTCATGAAGATCCCGCTGGGTGTCACGCGGGTGCTGCTGAGCGACCTGATCACGTTGAACCTGGTCGCCGTGCACGAGCCGGGCGACAAGCCGAACATGGCCCTGCTCGAACGGGTTCTGTCGGGCCTGCGCCGGATGTAGCCACCCGTTCGCCAGCGCGCGAGATCACGCGGGGTCGCCGATAATTCTGATCGTGGCGACTCCCAGCGACGAGACCCCGAAGACGCCGGTCACCGAGCCGATCCCGGCCGCACCTCCAGCGGCGTCCGCACCTCCTGCGACGACCGCGCCTCCTGCAACGACCGCACCGAAGAAGATGCGGCCCACCAGGATCAGCGGCACGTGGATCGCCGTGCTGGTCGCGATCGTCGTACTGATCTTCCTGCTGATCTTCATCCTGCAGAACGGCGACAACACCACGATCCGCTTCCTGTGGGGTGAGTTCAGCCTTCCGCTCGGGGTGGCGCTGCTGTTCGGCGCGATCGGCGGCGCGCTGCTGGTCGCGGTCGTCGGTGCGGCCCGCATCCTGCAGCTGCGCCGGCAGGCCAAGCGGACGGCAACCCCTATTGGTCGTCCCTCGGCTCCGTCACCAGGAAGGGCACCAGACCGACGAGAACGCTGACCCCGGGCTCCATCACTGGTCGTCCCTCGACCTCATCACCAGCTCGACGCGAGAGCTGATCCCGAGTTTCCGGAAGATCTTGCGCAGGTGGAAGTTCACCGTGTGCGGCGACATGAACAGCTGCGTGGAGATCTGCCGGTTCGTCTGCCCCTTGGCCACCAGGTTCGCGATCGCCCGTTCGGTGTCGTCCAAACTGGACCATCCGGACGCAGGACGCACCGGAGTCGCCCGCCTGCGCCTGCCGAGCTTCCGCAGCCGTCCCAGCACCCGTGCGCTGTCCCGTGACGCGCCGATCTCCCGGTACAGGCCGAGTGCGTTCTCCAGCGCCTTCACCGACGCCGAACGGTCCGCGGACGACGTCAGCAGCACGCCGAGGTCCTCCGCCGCGTTCGCCCGTGCCCACAGGTCGCGGTGCTGCTGCGAAGCCAGTTCCAGCAACGACGCGTCGTTGTCGAACAGGCCTCGTGCGTGCAGCGCGGCCGCCGCCACCCCGCGGAATCCGGGGTTCTCCTCGGACAGCCGCTCCACCCGGTCGACCACGGCCTTGGCCAGCCGCTCGTCCTTCGCCTCCAGCGCCCGCCGCACGAACCAGCCGGCCGCACGGGGTTCCTCGGCGAACAGCCCGGACGTCACCAGGCCCGGGTACTCGTCCGTCAGCAGCCCCAAAGCCTTGTCCAGGCCGTGCCCCACGTAGGCGACGAGCACGTCGGCCCACTGGTAGTAGGCGCGCGAGAAGATGATCCCGTCGACCGGCACGCGGCCGCGGTAGCGCTCGACGTGCTCGATCGCCGCCGGAAGATCACCGGTGTGGATCGCGACCATCGCCAGCACGGCCAGCGCTGGCGCGACCAACGCGGTGTGCGAGGTGTCCTCCGCGACCGCCAACGCGTTGCGCGCCTCGACGGACGCTTCCTCGATTCGCCCGGCCTGCAACAGGATCCGCGCCTGCACGACCGAGATCATCAGCTCCTTGGCGACCACCGACGACGGCCCGCTGCGCGCTCGCCGCACCACGCTGTCGGCGTCCGAGAACTCGCGCAGCCCCGAGAGGATCGTGGCCAGCAGCAGTTGCGGATACGCGCAAAGGTCGTGCGAGGTAACGGATTGCGCGGCTTCGCGGGCCAGTTCCAGTGCCGCGCCGGGCTGTCCGGTGTCGCGCGCGATCGCCGCCAGCACCGCCAGCGCCGTCGCCAGCACGTCGTCCGGGGAACCGGTGTGCGTGCGGACGACCGCCTCGGCCAGTTCCTCCGCGCGGCGCCGATCGTGGCCGAGCAACGCCATCATCCGGGTGATCTCCACCCACGGCACGAGTTCCGGCAGCAGATCGGGTTCTTCCAGCAGCGCCTCGGTGATCTCCACCGACTCGGCGTGCTGCGCGCCCAGCAACGTCGTCGTCGCCACGCAGTGCCGCAGTTGCGCCGCCGGTTCCGGGGAAACCTGACGGGACAAGGCGTCCTGCGCGAGCGCTTGCGCCGCCGTGAGCTTTCCGGCCGCTGTCAACGCCCGCACCGCGATGACCGTCCGGTGCACGAGCGAGGCGGAGGCTTGGTCGGTGAGCTCCAACGCCCGCACCGCGAGTTCGGCGGCGGCGTCAGGAGCGTTCCACAGCACGGCAATCGCTGCCGCGACGAGCCCGTCGATCGACCTGACGTCACCGCGTTGGGCGCCGTGCAGGAGGTGCTTGGCGGCCGTGACGGCGGAATCTCCGCGCCCCAGCAACATTTCGCCGGCCTCGCGGTGCAGCGCGCGCCGCACGGGTGGGGGCACGGAGTCGGCGACCAGCCGCCACACCAGCTCGTGCCGGAACGCCAGCCTGTCCTCCAGTGACGTCACGACACCCGCGCCGATGACCTCGTCCAGGGCGGGCAACAGGATCGCGGTGCTCGACGCGAGCATCTCCGCGACGTCACCGGGTTCGAACCGCGGCCCGAGCACCGAGGCGACCTGCAGCAGGTGCCGTGCTTTGCCGCTCAACGAACTGACGCGCTCGCGCAGCAACGACTCGGTCTGCCGCGGCGAGCGATCTCCGCGCAACGACGCGTGGCCGGCCCGGATCTCGACCTGACCGTCTTCGCTGAGCGCATTGAAAAGACTGATCAATGCGGCGGGATTTCCTTGCGCGGTCGACGCCAACGCCCGAAGATCATGATCGGGAATTCCGCCGGCGAGATCGGTGACCAGCTCGGCGATCACGTTGTCCGTCAGCGGACGAAGCTCGACCCGCACGGCACCCCGTTGTGCGGCGGCGGCGAACAGGCGTTCCGCGCCCTCCCCACGGCGGCGCGCGAGCAGCCAGACGACCTTTTCGTGGGTGGAGGCGGGTAGTAGTGCGCGCAATGCGGCCAGAGTTCCCGGCTCGGCCAGGTGAAGATCGTCCAGCACGACCAGCGTCGGACCCTGCGGCTGCCGTTCGGCCAGGCGCGCCAGCAAGAACGGCTGATCCAGTTCGTCCTGAGCTGTCGCGACCTCGAAACCGCGGCTTGCGGCGAGTGCGGCGACTTCGGCCAGCAACCGGGTCTTGCCGGTTCCCGCCGCGCCGTCGACCAGCACCACTCCGGTGCCCGCGTCCAGCACACCGTTCAGGAGCTCGCGTTCTCCTTCACGGCCGCGGAACACCCCGTCC
>JAVXWK010001005.1:0-23599 GCA_032230575.1 Pseudonocardiales bacterium
GCAAGTCCACGTCCGATATGCCTCGTACACCCAGTTGTCGTGTGCCATGAATGGCGCGTGAGAGTGCGCTCGTGGTGCGGGACGCCGTCCTGATCTGCCCGGTCTGCCCCGTTCAACAGCGGGTTCAACCGTGCCCAGTTCGACCAGGCAAAAGTGAATTTCCCAGGTATCACCTACTGAAAGACCAGCCCCTCCTGACGGACATGTCCTCCTGCGAGGAGTTGTCCGTCCCGAGGAGAGGCCTCCGTTGAAACGAATTCTCCCCCTAGCCGTGGCCAGCCTCGCGCTGGCCACGGCGCTCACGCCGACCGCAAGTGCCCACACCGCCCCGAAAACCGCGCATTGGATCACTCTCGTCACCGGTGACCAGGTCCGCACCGACGACAAGGGCAGGCCGAGCGAGTTCAAGCCCGCACCCGGCCGCGAACGCATCCCGGTCAGCACCCGCGAGGACGGCAAGCACTTCTACGCCATCCCCGCCGACACCGAAAGCCTGATCGCGGAAGGAAAACTCGACCAGCGCCTGTTCGACCTCGCGCTGCTGAGCCGCCCCGAGTACACGAAGCACAACGGCCTCCGCGTGCTCGTGTCCACCAGCACGGGCCTGCCTGAAGCCCGTTCGTTCGGCAAGATCGGCGTCGACGCCGTCACGGTGACCTCGCCGAGCCTGTGGAAGTCACTCGAAAACCATCGCTCAGCGCAGCCCACGATCTGGCTCGACGCGGTGCACAAGGCCGAGCTCGACCGCAGCACCGCGCAGATCGGTGCGCCCCAGGCGTGGCAGGCCGGATTCGACGGCAAGGGCGTGAAGATCGCCGTGCTCGACACCGGCGTCGACAACACCCACCCCGACCTCGCCACCCAGGAGATCGCGGAGAAGAACTTCACCGACTCCCCTGACAACTCCGACCGCGTCGGCCACGGCACGCACGTCGCGTCCATCGCCGCCGGCACCGGGGCGAAGTCGGGCGGCAAGTACAAGGGCGTGGCTCCCGGCGCGCGCATCATCGACGGCAAGGTGCTCGGCGACGACGGTTCCGGTTACGAGTCAGGGATTCTCGCGGGCATCGAGTGGGCGGTCGAGCAGGGAGCCGACGTCGTCAACATGAGCCTCGGCGGCGCCGACGGCCCGTTGCTGGACCCGATGGAGATCCTGATCAACAAGCTCTCCTGGGAGACCGGCACGCTGTTCGTCATCGCCTCGGGCAACTACGGCCCGAACTCCGTCGGCTCCCCCGGCAGTGCCGATGCCGCCCTCACCGTCGGCGCCGTCGACCGCGAGGACAAGCTGGCATCGTTCTCCAGCACGGGTCCGCGCAACGGTGACGGCGCGGTCAAGCCCGACGTCACGGCACCGGGCGTCGGCATTGGAGCCGCTGCTGCGGGCAAGCTCGGCGAGACGCAGCCCAAGCCCGCCGACGGCTATGTCACGCTCAGCGGCACGTCGATGGCCACCCCGCACGTCACGGGCGCCGCGGCGATCCTGGCCCAGGTCCACCCGGACTGGCGCGGCGACCAGCTCAAGGCCGCGTTGATGGCGTCCGCGAAACCGGGCGCGCACAACCCGTTCGAGCAGGGCGCCGGCCGCACGGACGTCGCCAAGGCGATCAAGCAGACCGTCACGAGCGGCTCGGTCTCGTTCGGCACGGCGCTGTGGCCGCACCACGACGACGCGCCGATCACGCGCGATGTCGTGTACCGCAACGAAAGCGACCAGCCGGTCACGCTCGATCTGGCGATGAGCACCTCCGCACCTACCGGTTTCTTCGCTCTCCAGGACACGAAGCTGACCGTCCCGGCGCACGGCACCGCGAGCACGAAGATCACCGCTGACACGAAGCTGGGCGGCGACGCGTCCGGCACGTTCAGCGCGTACATCAACGCGAGCGGCGGTGGCCAAACCGTTGTCACACCAGCAGCTGTGACGCGCGAACCCGAGCGCTACAGCGTCACGATCAAGGCGATCGGCCGCGACGGCAAGCCCGCCGCGGACTGGCGCACCGACCTGCAGGGCGTCACCGGCGACGCGAAGGGCTCGTTCCACCAGCTCGGCACTGGCCTCGAGACGTTGCGCGTGCCCAAGGGCCGCTACCTGCTGAGCGGGCGCCAGTGGGTCAGCCCCGAGCAGCCGAACCCCGGCTACAACTGGTTCAACGGCACCAACTTCGAGATCACCGCCGACACCACGATCACGCTGGACGCCCGCCAGGCCAAGCCCGTCGACATCGCGTTGCCGGACAACCCCTCCGAGCGCCACTCGTACGTCAGGGTCGGTCACAAGGTGCCGTCGATGGAGTACGGCTGGGGCCTGCTCGGCTTGCCGCTCAACGTCCTCAGCACCGCGCACGTCGGCCCGGCCGGCCAGCCCGGCGAGATGAACGAGCTGGTCGTCGCTTCCTACACCGGCGCCGATCACAACGAGTACCACCTCGCCGACCAGTCAACGATGCTCACCCAGTTCTGGACCGGCTACCGCAAACACCTGAAGGCCAAGGACCTCGTGACCATCGAGGCCTCGGCGGGTGCCACCGCCGAGGGACGCACCGGTTTCCTGCACGCGGAGGCCTCGCTCGGCGACAGTCCGGTGTTCGGCGTCGCGTTCGGTCATCCCCTGCCGCACAAGCGAAAGCTGCACCTGTACTCGCCGGCGCACACCTGGGGCTTTCGCTTCGAGCAGGACAACGGTGACGCCACCGAGGCGTACTGGACCGCAGCGGAGGAGCAGTTCAAGCCGGGCCGTACCTACCGGAAGACGTTCAACACCGGCGTTTTCGGTCCCGCGCTGTCCGGGGAGCGGCGTGTTGGCCTGTTCCGCGACGGTGACATCCTCTTCGGCAGCCTGCCGTTCTTCACCGACGGTCAGGGCCGCCCCGGTGGTTCGGCGGTGGAGTCGGGGGCGACGGTGCTGAAACTGGGCGACAAGGTGATCGGCTCGACCGACCGGCCGCTCGACCTGGAGACGTTCTTCTCGCTGCCCGAGGCTCCCGGCCGATACGAGCTGACCACCACGGCGAACCGTTCGGGTGTCGCGGCGATCAGCACCTCGGTCACCACGACGTGGGGCTTCGACTCGGCACGCACCGACGGCCCGGCGCAGGTCCCGTTGTCGATGGTCCGGTTCACGCCGGAGCTCGCGCTCGACGGAACCCTGCCCGCACACCGGTTCCAGCGCATTCCGCTGACCGTCCAAGGTGGACCAAACAGGTCGCTGACCGCCGAAGTCTCCTACGACAAGGGCGCCACCTGGCAGAAGGCCTGGGTTGTGGGCAGCTCGATGTTCGTGACCAACCCGGCCAAGGGCGGAAGCGTGTCGCTGCGGGCCACCGCGGTGAGCAAGGGCGGTGACTCGGTCACCCAGACCCTGATCAACGCTTACCTGACGAAGTAAGGAAAATGATGAAGCGCCCGGATCTACAGCCGGGCGCTTCGTCGTTTCAGCGGTTCGGGAATGCCTCGTCGTAGACAGCGCGCAGGTCCGGCTCGTCGAGGCCGCTGTACCCGCAGCCCATCACCTGCGCATCAGCGGCCGCCACGAGGTACTTCCTGCCGACCTCGGGCTCGAACCCGGCGAGCACAGGAGACGCCGTGGTGTTCCTGACTTCGATGACGTCGGCCTGGCCGATCCACGCGTGATGCACCTGCAGCGTCACGACGTTGCCCTCGATCTTCAGCACGGTCGCCTCGAACGCCATGCCCGCGTTCTCCGCCAGGAACGCGGCTTCCGGCTTGCGGCACCGCACATCGGGGTCCTGAGGACCTTCCGTCAGCACAGCGACCGTTGTCTTGCGGCCTTCCGACGGGCTGGGGCTGACCGGCGGCACGGGCACCGACGTGGTCCCGGCGGAGGGACGTGGCTGACCGCTGGTCGTCGGCTGCCCGTCCCCGCTGCCGTCCGGCGCACCGGACCCCGTGGCGAAGCCGGACTGGCTGGAATCCGACGGGGGCAGCGCGACCCTCCAGTCCGGCGAGTGCCCGCTTCCGCTACTGGCCAGCACCACCGCACCAGCGGCCAGCGCGACGACGGCCGCAGCCCCGACGAGCACTGGTACACGCCTTGTATACGACTTGCGCACAACTGGAAAATCCAGCGCGGCACCAGCCACGAGCCGCCTGGCCTCGTCTTCCGGCAACGGGCGCAACGACGCCGCAGGGTCAGCGCGGCGCATGCGGTCGCGCAGATCGTCGTCACTCATGGCCGCTTCCTTCCTCGTCCAGCGCTGACTTCATCTTCTTGCGGGCGCGGTGCAGGCGGATGCTGACCGCGTTGGCGCTCATGCCGACGACCTGGGCGATCTCCGCGGGGCCGAGCTCCTCCCACGCCCAGAGCCGCACCAGTTCGGCGTCGACCGCCGACAGCCGCGAGAACGCCCTGGCGAGCGCCGGGTCCGGGTCGTCACGGGCGGGCGCGTACTCGGACGGTCTCGCCACCTGCCAGATCCGCACGAGCAGCCTGTCCTGTCTGCGACGCGACCGTTCAGCGTTGGCGAGGCAGTTGCGCGCAACGGCATATGCCCAGGCCAGCGGCTCAGCCGGCATCTCGGCTCGGCGCCGCCACGCGACCAGCAGCGTCTCGGACAGCACGTCCTCCGCGGTCGCCGAGTCGGTCCGCCGGGCCAGGTACCGGCGCAGCGGTTCGATCAGCTCCTGCGCGACGGCCTCGAACCCCGTTCGGCGCGGTTCCACGTCCACCTGCTCCACCTCGGGACATGTCCGGCAGGACACCTGGTCTTTCAGCTTGCGCGCGGAATTTCCACGGTGACCACGAGACCGCCGCCTTCACGAGGTTCCGCGTGCACCCGGCCGCCGTGGGCGAGGGCCACCGCACGCACGATGGACAGCCCGAGCCCGGCGCCGTCCGGTCCGGTGCGCTGCCTCGCCCCGCGGTGGAACGGCTCGAACAGCAGGTTCGCGTCGGTCACGGGCTCGCCGGCGTTCTCCACGGTCAGCCTGCCCCAATGCCCGGACGGCGTGACCCGGACCGAGGCCGTGCCACCGGGAGCGTTGTAGCGCACCGCGTTGTCGAGCAGGTTGCGCACGAGCTGCTCCAGCAACAGCTCGTCACCCAGCACCTCCACGGCGGCCACCCGCACGTCGATCGGGCCGGCGATCTCGCTCGCAACACGTTCGGCGACGGCGTCGAGCCGCACCCGTTCCCGCACGCGCAGCTCCTGTTCGCCGCGAGCCAGGTGCAGCAGGCCGTTGATCAACGCGATGGACCTGTCGTTGCTGCGCAGGAGCTCTTGCCTGGCGCGCTGCACGCGACCGGGGTCCGAAGAGGACAGTCCGACCTGCACCAGTGTCCTGGTCACGGTCAGCGGCGTGCGCAGCTCGTGGGAGGCGTTCGCGATGAACCGGCCCTGCGCCGCGAACGCCGCGTCGACCCGGCGCAGCGCCCGCCCGGTGAGCCACCAGCCGAGCAGCCCGGCGACCGCGCCCATCAGCAGGAACGTCAGCACGGACTGCCACAGCAGCCCGGCCAGCGCCTCGTCCCAGGCCTGGTCGCGGGGCACCAGCTCGCCGAGCTGCTTCGGACCGTCCTCGGACAGGTACATCCGCGGGGTCACGACCCGTTCGAGCCGCAGGATGATCGCCCGGTTCGCGAAGTAGATGAACGTGACGACGATCGTGCTCGCCACGAGGAAAAGTCCGATGTGGACGATCGTCAGCCGGGTCCTGAGCGACATTCTCCGCGTTATCCGTCTCATGTCTGGTCACCGCGCAACCGGTAGCCGACGCCGGCGATGGTCTCGATGGCGCTCGCGTCGTCGAGCTTGGCGCGCAGGCGGGACATCGTGATGCGCACGGCGTTCGTGAACGGATCGGCGTTCTCGTCCCACACGCTCGTCAGCAGCTCCTCCGCGCTGACCACCGCGCCGTTGGCCGCCATCAACGCGTGCAGCACGCCGAACTCCTTGACGGACAACGACAAGAAGCGTCCGTTCTGCGACACCTGCCGGAGCGCGGTGTTCATCTCGATGCCGCCGTGCCGCATGACGGGCGGCGCGGCGGGTGTGCTTCGGCGGCCGAGTGCGTCGATGCGCGCGACGAGCTCGTCGAAGTCGAACGGCTTGCCGAGGTAGTCGTCCGCGCCGATGCGCAGCCCTTTGACGCGCTCGCGGACGTCGTCCATCGCCGTGAGCATGAGGACCCTCGTGCGCACACCGGACGCGATGAGCTCGCGGCAGACGTCGTCTCCGTGCTTTCCGGGCAGATCCCGGTCCAGCACAACGACGTCGTACTCGTTTCCGGCGAGTTTCTCCGTCGCGGCGAGGCCGTCGTGCGCGATGTCGACGGCCATTGCCAGCTGCCGCAACCCGTCCGCGATGAAGTCCGCCAGAACGGGTTCGTCCTCGGCGATCAGCACGCGCATCGTTACCTCCTCAAGGCTTTCACACCCTCGCACAACAGTTGTTTCACCGGCATAACGACATTGCGAGACGTCGCTGAAACGGGTGGCTCCGTAGCGTTTTCCACGTCGCCATCAACCGGTGGCCGAGAGAAAGGCAGAAACCATGGCTGAGATCGTTCGCCCCCGCGTCGAGGTTCCCCGCACCGCCGTGTGCGACGTCGTTCCGCGCTTCACCATCACCCCGTGTGTGACGCCGAGGAACCCCGTGATCACGCCTCGCGGCTAGTACTTCGGCCCGGCCCGCGGCGCCTCCACGCCGCGGGCCTTTTCCCTGATCGGAGCACTCTGGTGCCAGGAATCGCCTTGCCAGCGCGTGCTGTTTTCCGCCGTTTCTGGCCGTTCACCCGCGGCGACCGGCGCTGGCTCGCCGTCGGCAGCGTTCTGCTCGTGGGCGCGGCCGCGTGTGACGCGTTCGCGGTCTCGATGTTCGCGAAAATCGTCGACGACGCGTTGCGCTCCGGCGACATCTCGGCATTCTGGCGCCCGGCCCTGATGTGGGTCGGAGTCGCGATGCTGTCGAGTTTCCTCGTATTCGGCGGCGAGTACCTGACCGCCCGCACCGGCGAACGCTTTCTGCTGCGCCTGCGCACAAAAGTCTTCGCACATCTGCACCGCCAGCCACCCGGCTTCTTCGAACGCCGCCGCCCCGGCGACCTGATCGCCCGGCTGACCGACGACGTCGACACCGTCGAACGCTTCGTCGGCTCCGGCGTCGTCCAGGTGATCACCTCGCTGTTCAGCGTGGTGTTCTTCGCCGGCTACGCGCTCTACCTGAGCTGGGAGCTGGCCCTCGCCGCGTTCGTGGTCGTCCCGCTGTTCGCGCTCGTGACCCGCAAGTTCGCCCAGCACATCAACCGCCGCTCCCGCGAACAACGCGCGTTGAACGGCGACATCACCGCCATCCTCGAAGAGAGCCTCGCCAACGTCACGGTCGTCCAGTCCTACAACCGCCAGCCGACCGAGTCCGCCCGCCTTCGCTCCGCCGGCCTCCGCATGCTCGCGACGAACCTCTCGATCGCCCGGCTCAGCGGCCTCTACGCCCCGGTCGTGCACCTCGCCCAGACGGTCAGCGTGCTCGCCGTCATCGGCCTGGGCGCCTGGGAGATCGCTTCCGGCCGCATCAGCCTGGGCGGCGTCCTGGCGTTCGCCGCGATCCTCAGCTCGCTCTACGCCCCGGTCCAGCAACTCGGCCAGCTCCGCGTGATGGCCTCCGCGGCGGCCACAGGCTCTGAACGCATCATCGAACTCCTGGACGCCGAGCCGCCTCTGACCGACGGCCCTCGCACCCTCCCCCGCGCCCGAGGCAACATCCGCCTGAAGTCCGTCGGCTTCAGCTACCCCGACACCCCGTCACCGGTGCTGGAGGATTTCACCATCGAGATCCACCCCGGCGAACTGCTGGCCATCACCGGCCCGTCCGGCGCGGGCAAGTCGACCATCGCGAAACTCCTGCTCCGCTTCCACGACCCCTCCGCGGGCTGCATCACGTTGGACGGCGTCGACCTCCGCGACCTGACCCTGGCCTCCCTGCGCTCGAACATCGCCCTGGTCAGCCAGCAGACCCAGATGTTCCACACGACGATCTATGACAACATCGCGTTCGGCTCCGCGACGGCGAGCCGGCAGGACGTCATCGCCGCGGCCGTCGAAGCCGACGCGCACGACTTCATCACCGCCCTGCCCGACGGTTACGACACGATCATCGGCCAGCACGGTCACGGCCTCTCCGGCGGTCAACGCCAACGCCTCGCCATTGCCCGCGCGGTCGTCGCCAACACGCCGATCCTCGTCCTGGACGAACCCACCGCGAGCCTCGACGCCGCCTCCGCCGACCGCCTCCTGGGCCCGCTGCGCCGCCTCGCCACCGGCCGCACGACGATCTTGATAACCCACGACCAGCGCCTCACCGCCCACGCCGACCGCGTCCTTGCAATGAGTCTTTTGACGACGAAGTACAAAGAGTCATTGCTAAGCAGCAGGTCGCAGGCGTCGGCGAACTGATATATCGGCCGATATATCAGTTCGGGGGGCTAACGGGCGGGACGTCGCCGATCACGTCGCGCGACACCTGGGCGTGCGCGAGCCGCCGCACCGCCTTGAGGACGGCGTCGCCGATGAGGGTCCCGATGACCATGCCCTCGATGACGTCGTCGGACGAACCGCGCCGGGCGACGTACTCGACGTCGGCCCGCGCGATGATCTTCAGCCCCTCCAGATAGGGGTCGAGCAGGTCGCGGAAGTGGTCGTGCCCGACCGATCGGGCGGCGGACAGCGCGGCGGCCAGCGCGTGCGTCACGTTGCTCTCGGTCACGTCGGCGCACTCGGTCTCGCCCTGCCGCACGAAGAACGCCTGCACGTCCTCGACGGCGAGCGGATCCAGCTCGGCCGAGCCCGGCTGGGTAATCGCCTCCTGCACCTTGCCGAGCTTGTTGTGCAGGGAGTCGTCGCGGGTGTCGACGGCGGTGAGAACCTCACGCACCGCCGCGATGGAGAGGCCGCCGACATCCACGAGAGCGCGCACCAGCCGTAGGCGACGAAGGTGCTCGTCGTCGTAGTGAGCCTGGTTCGGGCTGGTCAGCACGCCGGCGGGCAGCAGTCCCTCGCGCAGGTAGTACTTGATCGTCGCCACCGGGACGCCGCTTCGCTTCGAAAGCTCGCCAACACGCATATGGATAGTGTACCTTTCCGATAGCGGAGAGCACCGCTATCCATTCGTCGCAGGGGGCTCAGATGTTGAAGACCGCGTTCCACTGGCACCGGCCGTTAATGCTCTTCACGCTGTCCATGGCCGTACTGACTCCGATCGCCGCGCTCGGCATGCTGCTGGACGACCGGATGCTCCTCGACTCGCCCATCTGGTTCAAGCCGTTCAAGTTCGCGGTGTCGTTCACGCTCTACAGCGCCTCCCTGGCGTGGTTCACGAGCCTGCTCGAAGGTCGCCTGCGCAAGATCGCGTGGTGGCTGGGCACGGTTTTCGCGGTGGCCGGCGCGGCCGAGATGACGATCATCGTCACCCAGGTCGCCAGGGGGAAGCGCAGCCACTTCAACTTCGAGACGCCTCTGGACACAGCGTTGTTCGGAGCCATGGGCCTGCTGGCCATGGTCCTGTTCAGCACGAGCCTGGTCATCGCGGTGCTGCTGTTCCGCAAGAAGTTCGACAACCCCGCCCAGAGCTGGACGATCCGGCTCAGCCTGCTCATCGCACTCGTCGGCATGAGCGTCGGCTTCCTCATGACGCAGCAGCGCGCCGGCCAGTCCCCCGAGAAGGGCGTCCTCGGCTCGCACTCGATCGGCGGACCCGACGGCGGCTCGTACATGCCGTTCACCGGCTGGAGCACCGTCCACGGCGACCTGCGCATCGGCCACTTCATCGGCATGCACGCGGTGCAGATCCTGCCCCTGCTGATCTTCTTCGCCGGCCGGTGGGTCAACGCACGCCTCGCATGGGTGCTCAGCGGCGGTTACCTCGGCCTGACCGTTCTCGTCACGTGGCAGGCCTTGCGCGGGCAGTCGCTCATCAACCCTGACGCGCTCACTCTCACCGTTGCCGCCGCCCTGGCCGTCGCGACCGCTCTGGGCGTGGCGTGGGCACGGCAGCCGCAGAACAAGAACAACAACAAGGAGCTCGTGAACGCATGACCGCCACCCTGTTCAGCTTGACGTTCGTGCTGGCCGCGCCGTTCTGGGCGCTGATGATCTTCGCGCCGAAGTGGTCGTGGACGAAGAGGATCGCCGAGTCGTACCTGATCATCCTGCCGGTGGTCGCGATCTACGTCGTGCTGATGATCCCGACCCTGCCGGAGCTGTTGCCGCTGGTCACACGACCGGAACTGCCCGCGCTGGCCAAGTTCATGAGCACCGACGTGGGCGCGACGCTCGTGTGGGCGCACATGATCGCGTGGGACCTGTTCGTCGGGCGCTGGATGTACCTGGAGGGGCGTCGCCTGAACGTCCACCCGCTGGTGATGGCACCCGTTCTGGTGATCACGATCCTGCTGGCCCCCGTCGGGTTGCCGCTGTTCCTGATCGTGCGCAAGGTGTGTGACGCAACTGACAGGGGTGCCGCTGTGGTTACTCATCAGTAACTAGGGTTAGAGTTGGCATTACCGACCGGTAGGGATGTCGCGCACCCCCTACCCGGTGGACAGAGTTGTCACCACAAGTGGAGGAGACGCCGTGGCCGCACCAGCAGCGCCGGCACGCGTTCGGAACGTGGTCTTCGTCGACGGCGTCCGCACGCCGTTCGGCAAGGCCGGCCCGAAGGGCATTTTCGCCGAGACCCGAGCCGACGACCTCATCGTGAAGGTCATCCGTGAGCTGCTGCGCAGGCACCCCGAGCTGCCGCCGGAGCGCGTCGACGAGGTCGCCATCGCGGCGACCACGCAGATCGGCGACCAGGGCCTCACGCTCGGTCGCACGGCGGCGCTGCTCGCGGGCCTGCCGAAGTCGGTCCCCGGTTACTCGATCGACCGCATGTGCGCCGGCGCGATGACCGCCGTCACCACCGCGGCGAGCGGCATCGCGTTCGGCGCCTACGACATCGCCATCGCGGGCGGCGTCGAGCACATGGGCCGCCACCCGATGGGCGAGGGCGTCGACCCGAACCCGCGCTTCCTGTCGGACAAGATCGTCGACACCAGCGCACTGGTCATGGGCCAGACCGCGGAGAACCTGCACGACCGGTTCCCGCACATCACCAAGGACCGCACGGACGCCTACGCGGCCGCCTCGCAGGCCAAGTACGCCGACGCGGTCAAGAACGGCAAGATCGGCCCGGAACTCGTGCCCGTCGCGACCCGCTCGGCCGAGAACGGCTGGGGCCTCGCCACCGCCGACGAACCGCCGCGTCCGGGCACCACGGTCGACGACCTGGCGAAGCTCAAGACGCCGTTCCGCCCGCACGGCCGGATCACCGCGGGCAACGCGGCCGGTCTGAACGACGGCGCGACCGGCTGCATCCTCGCCGAGGAGGAGACCGCGCGCGAGCTCGGCCTGCCCGTCGGCATGCGGATGGTCGGCTACTCGTTCCTGGGTGTCGAGCCCGAGGTCATGGGCATCGGCCCGGTCCCGGCCACCGAGAAGGCCCTGCAGCGCGCCGGTCTGTCCATTGAGGACATCGGCCTGTTCGAGGTCAACGAGGCGTTCGCCATCCAGGTGCTCGCGTTCCTCGACCACTTCGGCATCGCCGACGACGACGCCCGCGTGAACCAGTGGGGCGGCGCGATCGCGACCGGTCACCCGCTGGCGTCCTCGGGTGTGCGTCTGATGACGCAGCTCTCGCGTCAGTTCGCTGAGCGTCCGGACGTCCGTTACGGCCTCACCACCATGTGCATCGGCATCGGCATGGGTGGAACGGTCATCTGGGAGAACCCGAACTGGAGTGGCAAGTGACCATCACCGCTGAGGAAGCAAAGGCGATCTTCCCCGACGAGGTCGTCACCCACGCCAAGACGCGTCTGATCAGCGTGCCCGGGCTCGACAAGCCGGTCGCGTTCATCACGATCGACAACGGCCTGGACCACACCCGTCCGTCGACGTTCGGTCCGCAGTCGCTGGTGTCGCTCGGTGCGGCGTTCGACGAGGCCTACGCCGCGAGCCCGGCCGCGATCGCGGTGACCGGCAAGCCGTTCATCTTCGCCGTGGGCGCGGACCTGACCGCCGTCGAGCAGGCCACCGACCGTTCGCAGGGCGTCACGATCGGCCAGCTCGGCCACGAGGTCTTCAAGAAGTTCACCGACTCGGACATCCCGACCTTCGCCTTCGTCAACGGCGCGGTCATGGGCGGTGGCCTCGAGCTCGCGCTGTCGTGCCACTACCGCACGCTGGCGTCGAACGCGGCCGCGATCGCGCTGCCCGAGGTGTTCCTGGGCCTGTTCCCGGGCTGGGGCGGCACGCAGCTGCTGCCGAACCTGATCGGCGCCAACGACGCCGTGACGGTGATCTTCGAGAACGCGTTGAACCAGAACAAGATGCTCAAGCCGGCCGAGGCGCTGAAGCTGGGCATCGCGGACGTGTTGTTCGACTCCGCGGACTACCTGGAGCAGTCGCTGCTGTGGCTGTCCGGCGTCGTGCGTGGCGAGATCACGGTGCCGCGCAAGGAGATCGACCGCGGCGAGGCGTGGGACGCCGCCGTCGCGCGGGCCAAGGCGATCGTGCACGGCAAGACCAAGGGTGCGGCGCCGGGTGCGCAGAAGGCTCTGGCGTTGCTGGAGCTGGCGCGCGAGAACGACCTGGACAAGGGCTACGCCGCCGAGACCGAGGGCCTCGCGGACCTCGTCATGAGCGACGAGCTGCGTGCGGGCCTGTACTCGTTCAACCTGGTGCAGAAGCGCGCGAAGCGTCCGGCCGGTGCGCCCGACAAGTCGCTGGCGCGCAAGGTCACCAAGGTCGGTGTCGTCGGTGCCGGTCTGATGGCGTCGCAGATGGCGCTGCTGTTCATCCGCCGCCTGCACGTGCCGGTCGTGCTGACCGACATCGACCAGGCGCGCGTGGACAAGGGCGTCGGCTACGTCCACAGCGAGATCGACAAGCTGGCGTCGAAGAAGCGGATCTCGCCGGACGAGGCGAACCGCCTGAAGGCGCTGGTGTCCGGCTCGCTGGACAAGGCCGCGTTCTCCGACGCCGACTTCGTGATCGAGGCCGTGTTCGAGGACCTGGGCGTGAAGCAGCAGGTGTTCGCCGAGGTCGAGGAGCACGTCTCCCCCGAGGCCATCCTCGCCACGAACACGTCGTCGCTGTCCATCACGGACATGGCGTCGAAGCTCAAGCACCCCGAGCGGGTCGTGGGCTTCCACTTCTTCAACCCGGTCGCGGTCATGCCGCTGCTGGAGATCGTGCGCGCCGAGCAGACCGACGACGCCACCCTGGCGACGGCGTTCTCGATCGGCAAGCAGCTCAAGAAGTCCTCGGTGCTCGTGAAGGACGCGCCCGCGTTCGTCGTGAACCGCCTGCTGACCCGCTTCATGGGCGAGGTCATCAAGTCGGTCGACGAGGGCACCTCCTTCGAGGTCGCGGACAAGGCCACCGAGCCCCTCGGCCTGCCGATGTCGCCGATGATCCTGCTGCAGCTGGTCGGTTCCGCCGTAGCGCTGCACGTGTCGGAGACGATGCACGGCGCGTTCCCGGACCGCTTCTCGGTGTCGGAGAACATGAAGAAGTTCGTCGCCGCGGGCAAGGGCGCTGTCTGGCAGTGGGACTCCACCGGCAAGCAGACCGTCGACCCCGAGGTGCAGGCGCTGTGGGAGTTCGGCGACTCGCCCCTGACCGGTGACGAGGTCAAGACGCGCGCGCTCGAGGCGTTGGCCGAGGAGATCCGGATCATGCTCGACGAGGGCGTGGTCGCGGAGGCGCAGGACATCGACCTGTGCATGCTCCTGGGCGCCGGGTGGCCGTTCTGGCTGGGCGGCATCACGCCGTACCTGGACCGCGCCGGCATCTCGGAGAAGGTGACGGGCAAGCGGTTCCTGGCTCCGGGCGTGGCTTCGGTGCCCGCGTAGTTCCTGTTTTGTCCGCCAACGCCCGGTTCCCCACGTGGGAGCCGGGCGTTGGCGCGTTCGGGTGATTCCGGTCTGTTCGCCTCCGGTGCCGTGCGGGCGTGATTACCGTTCGGGACCAGCCGAACACCGGAGGTGGCCTGTGCCGGAGCTGAGCTTCGAACGGGCCGCGGTCCGGATCAGCGGCCCGAACGGCACGGTGGGCACGGGGTTCCTGGTCGCCGAGGACCTCGTCTGCACGTGTGCGCACGTGGTGGCGGACGCGCTCAGCGCGGACCCCACGTGCCGATCGAGGGCGACGAGTCCGGCGACGTCGCGCTGCTGAGGCTGACGGCGGTGCCCGCGGGCGCGGCTGGCACCGGACGGCGGCGGGGGGACGAGCCCGTGCGGGTGCTGGGGTTCCCACGTGGTTTCGAGGCCGGTGACTGGCTCGACGGGCGGCTGCGTCGGGGTTCGGGCTGACGTTCTGGGACTGGGCGACCGGCCACGACGTGCTGAAGATCGACACACCCGGCTACACCTCGGAATGGCTGCTGCACGGTTCGGTGCTGCTCGGACTCTCCAGCGACGGCCTGATCGAGATCGACCTGGCCCGCGAGGGCTGGATGAGCACGCTGTGCGCGATCAGCGACCGCGACTACATCGCGATCGAACGCAAGGTGCTCGACCGCACCGCCGGGGCCGAGACCGACGGCCCGCCCTGCCGTTAGTCCAGGTCTTCTGGCTGGTACTGCTCGGCGCTGCCGTCCTGGCGGATGAAGTAGGCCTCGATGTTCGTGGCCCGCAGCGTCACCTCGGAGCCGGCCACCAGGTCCCGGTAGCGCAGCAGGTCGGGCAGCCCGATGGCGACGATGTCGAACGGGTGCTTCTGCCGCAGCATGAGCGAACGCCGCAACGCCTCGCTGAACGCCCTGCGCGGCGAGTCGTCGTCGTCCGGGACCTCCACCAGCGCGCCTTCGAGCTGACGTTCGAGCGCGGCCCGCACGTGGTCCGCCGTGCACCACGCTGCGATCTCCGTGAGAGTCATGTGTCCCGTATCGCGAAAAATCGCGGGATCATTAGCAAACTGGATGTTTCGATCAGGTCATGTTGTCCCGACCTGCGAAGGTCCCCGGCATCACCGAGTGGGCTCGAGCTCGATCAGCGGCAGGGCAGCCCAGAGGTGAACGCTTGCCGTCAAAGGCTTTTCGGCGCACCTGAACGAGGTGCTGCTCAGACCTGACGGATCGGCACGACCTCCACGAGCCGGTCGAGGTCCTTGAAGTCCTTGACGTTCATCGTCAGCACGGGCATGCCCGCGACCGACGCCGTGGCCGCGATCTGCAGGTCCATCCGCCGCGGCCGCGGACTGCGCCCCGCACGCCGCACCAGCGAGGCCATCTGCCCGTAGACCTTGGCCTCCTCCACGCCGAACGACAGCACCTCGAACGTCTGCATCGCCGCGTAGTACCGCTCCGTGCGCGCGGCCCGCTCGACCGGGTCGTCGACGTCGATGCCGAACGCCAGCTCCGCGACCGTGACGGCGCTGAGGAACGGCTGGGCGTGCAGGTACTCGCCCAGGTCCGCCCGCTCGAGCCTGATCAGCACACAGGTGTCGAGCAGGCAGCGCCTCACCTCTGCCACGGGTCTTCCAGCGGGTCGTCCGCACCGAAGATCTCGTCGGCCGCCCTGCGGTCCGCCTCCCAGCGATCCGCGTCGACCGACGGCAGGGTGCCGAACAGCACCTGGATCTCGCCGAGCGCCGGACGCGACGGGACTTCCTCCCGATACGGCGAGAGCTGGGCGACCGGCTTGTTGTTGCGGGTGACGACGAAGCTCTCACCCGCCTCGACACGGCGCATGATCTCCGCGTTGTCGTTGCGGAGCTCGCGCTGCCCGATGGCTTTGAGCTGCTGCATAGCGCCAGCGTAGCCCAAATCCGAGAAAAGTGCTACAGAGTAGCTACACCACGGCCGGGATACCCGGCAGACGTGATCAGGATCGGCACGTCGGGCTGGCGCTACCCGGAATGGCGCGACGGCTTCTACCGCAACGTCCCGCAACGGCGCTGGCTCAGCCACCTCGCCTCACACGTCGGCACGATCGAGATCAACAGCTCGTTCTACCGGCTCCAACCGCCCTCGAACTACCAGAAGTGGGCCGCCGAGACACCGGACGACTTCGTGTTCGCGGTCAAGGGCTCCAGGCTGATCACGCACCTCAAACGGCTGCGGCACATCGAGGAACCGCTCAAGACCTTCCTCGGCTCGCTCGCGCTGGGCCCGAAGCAGGGCCCGTTGATCTGGCAGCTGCCACCGAGCCTGCGCTTCGACCGCGCACTTCTGCAGGACTTCCTCGCCATTCTGCCGCCGGCCAGGCACGCCATCGAGCCGCGCCACGAGTCGTTCCGCACCAACGCCTACTTCGACCTGCTGCACGCGCACAACGTCGCCCACGTCGTGTCGGACGCACCGACGTTCCCGTGCATCGAGGCCGTCACCGCCGACTTCGCCTACATCAGGCTGCATGGCCACGACGAGCTGTACATCAGCTCCTACGACGACGAGCAGCTCGAGGAGTGGGCGCGGAAGATCCGCGACTGGGACCGCGACACCTACGTCTACTTCGACAACACCATGAAAGGCGCCGCACCGAGAAACGCCCGAGCTCTGGCGCAACGCCTCGGCATGCCGATAACTTCACATACGTGAAATTCACTCGCGTCTCGGCCACCCTGCTCCTGGCCGCGAGTCTCGTTGCTCCCGCGCAGGCGGAACCGGCGTCCTGGACCGGTCCACTGAGCACGCGCGGACGGTGGATCGTCGACGCCCACGGCGACCGCTTCAAGCTGAAGTCCGGCAACTGGCACGGTGCGAGCGGCACCTGGAACGGTTCCGGCGACATCAACGACCCCGCCAACCACCACGCCGGTGAGAAGGCCGACCAGGTTCCGCTGGGCCTCGACCGCGCGACCATGACCACGATCATCAGCGGCTTCAAGGAGATCGGCGTCAACAGCGTCCGGTTGCCGTTCTCCAACCAGATGATCAAGGACACCAACCCGGTCAACGGGCTGAAGGACGCGCAGCTCAACGGCAAGCGGCCACTGGAGATCTACGACGCGGTAGTCAACGCGCTGACGAGCAACAACCTCGCCGTCATCCTCAACAACCACACGACGACGTCCAGGTGGTGCTGCGGTGTCGACGGCAACGAGCGGTGGAACACCAGCCAGAGCACGGACCAGTGGGTCAACGACTGGGCGTTCATGGCCGATCGGTACAAGGCCAACAAACGGGTCGTGGGCGCGGACCTCTACAACGAGGTGCGCCGCAACATCTGGGACGACCCGAACTGGGGCTGGGGCAACGACCACGACTGGCACAAGGCCTCGCAGCAGGCCGCGGACCGCATCCAGCAGACCGCGCCCGACTTGCTGGTCATCGTCGAGGGCATCAACTGGACCGGTATACCGGTCGACGGTTTCGCGCACGGACGGCCGACGCTGGAACCCGTCAAGTACCTCAGCCACACGCTCGCCAACCCCGAGAAACTCGTCTACAGCGCCCACTTCTACGGGTACACCGGGCCGAACCACAGCGGCGCCACCGGAACCGGCGAGACGAGCGACCCGCGCTACCAGGACCTGTCGCCGCAGGAGTTGACGGATGTCCTGCAGCGCCAGGCCTTCTACATCACCGAGGCGCAGAAGCACTACACCGCGCCGTTGTGGATCAGCGAGTTCGGCGTCGGCGGACTCGACGAGTCCAACCAGAAGGCACGCGACTGGTTCGAGCGCTTCGTCGACCAGCTGATCGCCAAGGACACCGACTTCGCCTACTGGCCGCTGGTCGGCCTCCACACCAACAAGACCGGCAACAGCTGGGCACTGCTGAGGTGGGACGCCGGCGGAAACCGCATCAGCGTCAACGACGGCGACGACTGGCGCGCGGGAGCGTGGAACCGGCTCGTCAACGCGCCGCAACGATCCGGGCAGATTCCGCGCGAGACCCGGTGGAACATGCTCCTCGAGGAACAGTGCCCGCAGAGCGAAAAGCTCGTCGGCATCAGTCACACGGGCAATCGCGGCCTGTGCGTCAGCGGTCCACAGTGGAGCAACACCACGAGGGTCACCAACGAGCAGCACGTGACCAACGACTGGGCGTCCGGCTACACGAAACTCCAGTGCCCGCAAGGAAACACGGCGGTCGGCTACGCGAACTTCACGCTGGTCTGCGCGCCGATCGCCACCGGAACGACCACGCGAGTGCTGTGGTTCGACCGCGGCGACAACCGGCCGGACCAGGGCGGCGACTGGGCCAACGGGCACTACAAAGGCCAGTGCGCGCAGGACGAGCACATCGCCGGTGTCGCCTACAACTGGCGCAGGACACCGGACGCGTTGCTCTGCCGGAAGTGAATTCCAAAGTGTTCGAGGAAGGCGGCCGCGGGATCCTCGACGGGAGTCGACGTCTTGTGGCCGTCTTTCGTGAGCACGATCTTCTCGTTCGTCACGGTGACGCGCCCGTCCAGCCTGGCCAGGGTCGCCCGAGGCGCCTTGCGGAAGCCCGACTCCGGCCCGGTCTGCTGCCACCAGCACGTCGGCACGAACTCCGAGAGCGAGCGCGGCCGCCGTTCCAGCCGGTAGGCGGGCGAGCCGTTCATCAGCACCTCGACATCGTCCCCCTGCTCGACCAGCCGGAACGTCCCGAACGGGTCCTGCTGGTCCTCACGCGACGTCCAC
Organism: Pseudonocardiales bacterium; assembly: GCA_032230575.1. GTDB lineage: Bacteria > Actinomycetota > Actinomycetes > Mycobacteriales > Pseudonocardiaceae > Lentzea. The sequence goes on from JAVXWK010001005.1 coordinate 18,626, forward strand.
GACAAGGGGTGCAGCGAGAACGCCCCGAACCCGACGTCGCAGAGCCACGCACCGTCCACGAGCAACGCCAGGTGGTCGAACGGCGGCCCGAACGTCTCCCCGTTGAACACCCGCGCGGCCAGCAGGTCGACTTGATGTCCCAAGTCCCGCAACAACTCCGCGAACAACCCGTTGAGCTCGTAGCAGAACCCGCCCCGCCGCTGCACGACGATCTTGTCGTACAGCCACGGGATCTCCAGCTCGATCCGGATGTCCATGTGGGTGTAGAGGTTCTCGAACGGGACGCTCAGCAGATGCCGTTCGTGCAGCTCCGCCAACGTCGAGTCCCTCGAAGCACCGATGCGCTGTAGGTAGGCCTCCACCGTGCCAACATAACCACATGGGCGAGGTCAGGATCGGCACTTCGGGATGGGTCTACCCACCCTGGCGCGGCGCGTTCTACCCCAAGGGCGTCACGCAGAAGCGCGAGCTGGCCTACCTCAGCGAGCAGCTCAACTCGGTGGAGATCAACGGCTCCTTCTACTCGCTGCAACGCCCGTCCAGCTACCAGAAGTGGGCCGCGGAGACACCGGACGACTTCAAGTTCGCCGTCAAGGGCAGCCGCTTCATCACGCACATGAAGCGCCTCAAGGACGGCCCCGAAGACGGCACAGGGCTCCTCGCGAACTACCTCGCGTCCGGCCTCCTCGCCCTGGGCCCGAAGCTCGGCCCGATCCTCTGGCAGCTCCCGCCCACGCTGCAGTTCGACGCCGGCCTGCTCACCAGCTTCTTCGAGGGCCTCCCCCGCACCACCACCGAGGCGGCCGACGTCGCCAAGCGCCACGACCACCGCGTCGACCCCGCGCACACCACCACGGACGCGGAACGCCCGATGCGGTACGCCCTCGAAGTCCGCCACGACAGCTTCAAGACGCCGGAGTTCGTCGACCTACTCAAACGCCACGACATCGCGCTCGTGGTCGCGGACGCCGCCGGCAAGTACCCGCTGATCGAAGAGGTGACGAGCGACTTCGTCTACGTCCGGCTGCACGGCCACGACGAGCTGTACGTCAGCGGCTACACCGACGAAGGCCTCGACATGTGGGCCGGGAAAGTCAGGAAGTGGCGCGAGCACGGCGACGTGTTCGTCTACTTCGACAACGACGCGAAGGCCTACGCCCCACGCGACGCTGTGACATTGAATGAGCTGGTTCAAGATCGTCTGGCCGATTGATCCAAACGGACGCACACTCGTTTTCAGACGGAGGTGCGCCCATGTCGACGAAGAGCCTCATCGCCGCCTTGGTGATCACTGCGGGCGCGGTTGCCTCCAGTGGGATCGCTGTCGCGCAGAGTGACAAGACCTGCGACAAGGGCGAGTTCTGCGTGTGGGCCGGTCCGGACTACACAGGTGCCGTGCAGCGGCTGGACCTGGAGACCGCGAACCCCGACGAGTGCATCCCGCTGAACGTCGTCGGCAGGTCGTTCGTCAACCGCCTGAGCAGGGACGCGAGCGTGTATCAGCGCGAGAACTGCTCCACCGAGGCCGAGTTCACCACCTACCCGAAGCACGGCACCTACGTGCCGGACGCCTACTTCGTGATCCGGGCGCTGGAAGTGTGGGGGCCATAACGAGGGACGACTACTTTAGTCACCCTATGTAACACCACCCGATCGTGTGAGTACTCACCAGTAGGTCTCATTTCGAACCTAGGTTGCCGCCCTATCGAGTGGTGGCAGCTGGAGGAAATGTGACCGTGGCGGGTGAAGCCGGGTTACTCGAACTGATGGCCGGGCGACTGGCCAAAGATGATCTCACCCCACGTGCGGCGGAACTGGTGCTGGCGGCGTGCCGTGGCGAAGCGGCGCTGGACCGCGGGCTCGCCGGTGGGCCCGCGCAGGGGGAGACGCCGAGAGAACGGATCGACGGCCCCGGCCAGGGGATCTTCGTGTCGGAGATCCGCGTGCGCGGCTTCCGGGGCATCGGGCCCCAGGCGCGCCTGCCGCTGGCGCCGGGTCCGGGCCTGACCGTGGTCACCGGACGCAACGGCAGTGGCAAGTCGAGCTTCGCCGAGGCCGCGGAACTGGCGCTGACCGGCTACAACGCCCGCTGGACCCGCGCGCGGCACGACGTGTGGCGACAGGGCTGGCGCAACCTGCACCAGAACGACACCGCCGTCGAATTGGAGCTCGTCCAAGCCGGGCAGGCGGACCGGACGACGATCCGGCGGTGCTGGGGTGTGGACGAGGACCTGGCGCAAGGCGACTGGACGCAGGACGACGCGCCGTTCGACGACCGCAAATGGCACGACGCGCTGGAGACCTACCGGCCGTTCCTGCCCTACAGCGAACTGGGGACCGTCCTCGACGCACAACCAGAGGACCTCTACGAAGCGCTACACCGTTTGCTGGGGTTAGAGGCTATAACCGACGCTCAACAGTCTCTCGCCGAGCACCGCAAGCGCCTCGCCGAAATTGTCGCCAGACCCTATGACAGGCGCGAACGGGTGCGCGCGGAGCTGGCGGCGTCGCCCGACGAACGCGCGCGCCGTGCCGCTGAGCTGCTCGGCAGCGACTCCCCCGATCTCGACGCGATCGCCGACCTGGCGCTGGGCGCGGATGTCGGCAGCGGCACGAACCTGCTGCACCAGATCGTGGACCTGCAGCTGCCGCCCGACGACGAGGTCGACAGGTGCCGCGAGACCCTCGATCTGGCGTTAGGGGCTGTAACCGTCGTTGCAACGGATAACGCGCAGGACTCGCTCAGGTGCAGCGAGATCCTGCGGCTCGCGATCCAGCTGCAGGAGTCCGGCGGCAACCAGACGTGCCCGGTGTGCGATCTCGGCCGGCTCGACGGGCTGTGGCTCGCGAAGGCCAAGGCACGCGCCGAGCACCTCGCCAACGCCGCAGCGGAGCTGCACGCCGCCGCCGACCGCCTCGACGTGGCGGTCGCGGCGACGCGGGCGTTGTGCCAGCCGGTGCCAGAGGTGCTGCTGGAAGCCCAGGGGATTCTCGACACGACCGCCGCCTCGCAGGCCTGGCAGGCGTGGGACGACTGCGTCTCGATCGACGACCCCGTACGGCTGCGTCATGAGTTGTTCGACCGGTACACAGACCTCGTACAGGCTGTGGACCAGCTGAAATCCGTCGCGCGCGAGCAGATCGACCGGCGTGACCTGGTGTGGCGGCCGATGGCACTCGCGTTGTTCGAGTGGCACTCGCAGGCGCAGCAAGCGCTTGCGGACGCCGAGGTGCTCGCCGACGTGACCGAGGCGGAGAACTGGATCCGCAAGACGGCGGCGACGTTGCGATCGGAGCGCATCGCACCGTTCGCCAAGGAGTCGCAGCGGATCTGGCAGCGGCTGCGGCAGCAGAGCAACGTCGACCTGGGCGCGGTGCGGCTCGGCGGCACCCGCAACGTCGAGCTGGACGTGTCGGTCGACGGCGTCTCGAACTCCGCGCTCGCGGTGATGAGCCAGGGCGAGCTGCACTCGCTGGGGCTCGCGTTGTTCCTGCCCCGCGCGATGGTCGACGAGAGCCCGTTCCGGTTCGTGGTGATCGACGACCCGGTGCAGGCGATGGATCCGTCCAAGGTGGACGGACTCGCGCAGGTGCTGGCCGACGTCGGGCTGACGCGCCAGGTCGTGGTCTTCACGCACGACGAACGGCTGGTCGAGGCGTTGCGGCGGCTGAGGCTCCCCGCCACGGTGTGGGAGGTCTGCCGCGGCGAGGAGTCCGTCGTGCAGGTGCGGATGTCCGACGATCCGGTCGGCCGCTGCCTGAACGACGCACGGGCGATGCGGGGCGACGAGGACCTGCCGGAAACGCTGCGGACCGAGCTGGTGGCGTCGTGCTGCCGGGCGGCCCTGGAAGCGGCGTCGCACGCCCGTTTCCGGCGCGAACGGCTCGGCCGCGGCATGCCGCACGCCGAGGTCGAACGCGTGCTGGAGTGTGCGCTGACGACAAGGCAGAAGCTCGCGCTGGCGGTGCTCGACGACCTCGGCGAGCCGGGAAAGCTGTTGCCGCACCTGGAGGACGTCGTCGGCTCGTGGGCCGTCGACCTGCTGCAGGCGTGCCGAGTCGGCGGTGACAGCGGCGATCTCGACGTGCTGATCCACGACACCGAGCTGCTCGCGGGGTGGCTGCAGCGATGACCATCCTGCCCAACGTGCCCGCTGACGTGAAAGACCGGCTGGCCTGCGTCGCGAACCTGCTGGCCCGCCCGGAGCAGCTCGACGGCGTGCGGATCCGGTGCTGCGCCGAGTTGTTGCGCACGGCGGTGGAACGGTCAGTGGCTCGTGCGTGTGCCGCCGAGAACACCGACCAGCCCGTCCACGCGCTGCTGATCAGCCTTCCGTCCCATGTGGACGCTGACGTGGCGCACGACGCTTCCCAGCTGTGGCACGCGCTGAGCCGCGCGATCCGGCACCACGGCTACGAGCTGACCCCGACCGTCGCGGAACTGCGCGGCTGGCACGCCGACACCGCGGCGGTCGTGGCAGCGCTGCAGCCGACCCTGACCCTGTCCGGCACCATCGACCTCACCTGAAGGCACCGGTGAAACTGCTGCTCTTCGCGGACCTCCACCTGGACACGCGCTTCCCGAACGCCGGTCCCGCGCGGCGCCAGGCGTTGCGCGACACGCTGGGCCGCATCGTGGATCTCGCCCAGGACTCCCAAGTCGACGCCGTGCTCTGCGGCGGCGACCTCTACGAGCACGATCGCTGCTCCCCCAGCACGGCCTCGTTCCTGCAGTCGTCGTTCGACTGCTCGGTGCCGGTGTTCCTGGCCCCGGGCAACGACGACTGGTACGGGCCGCAATCCGTCTACCAGCAGGTGGACTGGACGCCGAACGTGCACGTGTTCTCCTCGCAGGACATGACGCCCGTGGAGCTCGCCGACGGCGTCACGCTGTGGGGCGCGGCGCACGTCGGCCCCGGTCCGGCGCGGGACTTCCTGGACGGCTTCGCGGTGAACCGCTCCGGCGTGAACCTG
>JAVXWK010001132.1:0-4971 GCA_032230575.1 Pseudonocardiales bacterium
TCCGAGGAAACGCGGGGGCCCCGCGTTTCCTCCTGGGAAACGCGGGGCCCCCGCGTGGCGTCCGAAACGGCTACTTCGCCGCGGACTTGCTCTTCCACTGGTCCCACGGGATCTGCCAGTCGTACCAGTCGAACTGCGCCGGCAGCGTCGTGATGGAGCCGGTCACCTCGACCGGGTCGCCGATCATCGCCGAGTCGTAGTACGCCTTGGCGTCGGCTTCCAGCAGGTTCGCGCAGCCGTGCGAGGTGTTGTTCTTGCCGATGTTGCCCGCGTTGTCGTTGTTCTCGTGGATGAACTCGCCGTGGTTCGAGAACCGGACGGCCCACTTCTTCACGACGTTGGTGTAGCCGTAGCGCGGGTTGTCGAACGAGAACGTGTCGTTCTTCGACATGACCACGAACGTGCCGTTCGGCGTGGTCAGCTCAGGGTCGGCGTCCTTGCCGAACGACGCCGGGTACGAGGCGATCTGCTGGCCGTCGCGCGTGACGACGAGCTGGTGCGTCGGGTTGTCGATCTTCACGACCTGGTTGCGGCCGATGTCGAACTCGGACGTCACGTCGGCCTTGCCGAACGCGCCACCGCCGTAGTTCACGCCGTAGAGCTTCGCCTCGATCTTGATGTGGGTGTTCGCCGGCCAGTACTTCTCCGGCCGGTAGTGCACTTCCTGGGCGGTGAGCCAGGCCCACGTGCCGGTGATGTTCGCCGAGTTCGTGACCTTGAGGGCCTTCTCGACGGTCGCCTTGTCCTCGACCGGCGACTCGAACTTGACCATGATCGGCGCCGCGACGCCGACCGTCTGGTTGTCGCCGGGCCAGAGCGTCGCGCGGGTCTGCGCACCGGGCGCGACGGTGGTGAACGAGCCCTTGAGCTCGACCGGCTTGCCGTCGGTGCCGACGACCTTGCCGGAGTAGCTGTACGTCTTGCCGTAGCCCAGCGGCTCGGCGCTGGTCCAGCCCGACTTGTCCTCGGTGAGCGTGCCCTTGACGTCCTTGCCCTCCGGCGACTTCAGCGCGACGGACTCGATCTTGCCGTCCACCACGGTCACCTGGGCAGGCGTCGTGACCTGCACGTCCTTGGTGCCATCAACCGGGGCAAGGGTGACCTTCGCGGACGGCAGCGAGCTGTCCGCCTTCGGTGACCCCGCCTCGACACTCGAGCATCCGGTCAGCAGCGTCAGTCCGGCGACCAGCGCGACAAGTGTTCTCTTCACGGTTTCGACCTCCCACCATGGTGGACGTGCAGCAGGACCCTCGGGTGCGAGTGACGTCGGTCACACTCCCCGTGGCCGCCTACGATCCAGGTCGTGAATCGACCTGTCGCAGTAGTGACCGGAGCCAGCGCGGGCATCGGCGAGGCCACCGCCCGGAGGCTCGCCACCGAGGGGTTCCACGTCGTGCTCGGCGCACGTCGCCTGGATCGCCTCCACGTTATCGCGAAGGAGATCGACGGGACGGCCCTGGAGTTGGACGTCACCGACGAGGCCTCCGTCGCGGCGTTCGCGGACGGGGTACCCGAGGCGAACGTCCTCGTGAACAACGCGGGCGGTGCGCGCGGGCTGTCGACCGTGGCCGAGGGTGATCCCGCCGAGTGGCGCTGGATGTGGGAGGCGAACGTCCTCGGCACCCTGCTGGTGACCAAGGCGTTCATCCCGAAGCTGATCGCGTCCGGGGACGGGCACATCGTCTCCGTGACGTCCATCGCGGCCGTCGAGGCCTACGACAACGGCTCCGGGTACACGAGCGCCAAGCACGCCCAGTCGGCGCTCCACCGGACGCTGAGGGGCGAACTGCTGGGTCAGCCGGTGCGGATCACCGAGATCCTGCCGGGCATGGTCGAGACGGAGTTCTCGGCCAACCGGTTCGGCGGCGACACCGAGCGCGCGGCCAAGGTCTACGAGGGCATCACGCCGTTGACCGCCGACGACGTGGCGGACGTCATCTCGTTCGCGGTCACCCGGCCCTCGCACGTGAACCTCGACACGATCGTGCTCAAGCCGCGGGCTCAGGCCTCCGCGACTCGGGCACACCGCGAGTGAGCAGCTCCACGTCCAGCTGACGCAGGACGGGCTCGATGGGGTTCGCGAATCCCGTCGAGCCCGATCCGGCGACGTACAGGCCCACGACGCGGTTGTCGGCGTCGACGAGCACCGCGCCGCTGTCGCCGTGGTCGCCGAAGCGTTCCGACGAGTGCACCCGGATCTGGTCGCGCAACGTCCTGACGCCGATCCCGTCGCCGAAGTCGAGCCTGAGCGTCGCGTCCGTGGAGACGATCACGCCGTAGGTGAGCTCGGTGGTGCGGCCGCGTTTGCGCACTGTCGAGCCGATCGTGGCCGGTGCGGTGCCGGTGATCGCGCCGATGTCGACGATCTCCGCGCGGAACGGCCTCGCGCCCATCTTCAAGCCTGCCGCGCTGACCGACCCGGCCAGTGCCGCGCGATCCAGGACCGCGATCTCGTCGGTGCCGGGGACACCACCGTCCACTCTGGACGGATGCACGAACTCGTCGCCCACCGCCCACGAGTCGTCGACGCAGCCGACGTGGAAAGTGGTGAGCCCCAGCACCTTTCGCGCGGCGTCCTTGGTGACCGCGAAGGCACCGAGCGTGCCGGCGATCACGTACTCGCCCGCCTTCTCGACCTCGGGCGGCACGACCCGGAACGACCGCGCGGGGCCGATGCCGATGCCGCCGCGCAGGATCGGATGCCGTTCCGCCACAACGGGTTGCTCATCGGACGTGCGGGTGATCCGCGCCCGGTGCAGCACGATCGACTCGGCCACGACGTCGGTCGGGACGCCGTCGACCTCCGCGGGGATCTGCTGCGGGTGCTGCGGCCCCTTGGCGCACACGTAGACCACGATCGCGGCTTTCCCGGTCGGGCGTCCGGCGGTGTACTTCTCGCCGATGTCGACGCCGATCACGCCCGGCCGGGTGAGGAACTCGTCTTCGACCATGCGCTTGACCGGCCTGATGACCGCCAGCGCGCTCTCATCGAGGTAGCTCATAGCGACCTCCGTTCCACCCCTACCTCAATGAAACACGCGCGGTAGCGGTTCGTCACATGGAGTCACCCGAACAGCCTCAGAGCTGAACGCCTACGAAGACGGGTTCCGGGTGCAGTTCCACGCCGAACGCCGCCCGCACGCCGTCGCGCACCTCGCGCGCCAGGTCGAGCAGGTCCTCGGTGGAGGCGCCGCCGCGGTTCGTCAGGGCCAGGGTGTGCTTGCTGGACAACGACACCCGGCCGCCGCGGCCCTGGTGGCCCTTGCGGAAACCCGCCCGTTCGATCAGCCACGCGGCGGAGAGCTTCTTCTGGCCGTGGCCCGCGGGGTAGGTCGGCACGTTCACGTCGTGGCCGAGACGTTCGGCGATGCGGATCAGCACGCCGGTGAACGTCGCGTCGTCGATGATCGGGTTGGTGAAGAACGAGCCGGCGCTCCACGTGTCGTGGTCCGTGGCGTCGAGCACCATGCCCTTGCCGCGGCGCAGCTCCAGCACGGCCTTGCGGGCTTCGTCGGCCGGCACGCGATCACCTTGCGCCACACCGAGAACACGCGCCAGCTCGCTGTAGCGGATCGGCGCGGACATGCCACCGGCGGTCAGCGAGAACCTGGTGCGCAGCACGACGGCGTTGTCCGTGCCCTTCAGCACGCTGGTGCGGTAGTCGAGGCCCAGCTTGGCGGCGGGCACCTGGTGCACCTTGCCGCTGCGCCGGTCCAGAAGATCCACCGACTGCAGCACCTGGGAGATCTCGACGCCGTACGCGCCGACGTTCTGCACCGGCGTGGCGCCGTTGAGGCCGGGGATGCCGGACAGGCACTCGAGCCCGCCGAGGCCCTGCGCGACCGCCTCGGCGACGACCGCGTCCCACTCCTCGCCCGCCTCGACGGTGAACTGGACGATCCCGCCGCCCAGCGGATCGAGCCGGAAACCCTTGGTGGCGACGTGCACCACGGTGCCGTCGAAGCCGCCGTCCGAGATCACGAGGTTCGATCCGCCGCCGAGCACGAGAACCTTCTCGTCGGCGGCGGCGTCGGCTGTTCGCACGGCTTCGACCAGCTCAGCGGCGGTCGTGGCGTGGACGAACCGCGCGGCCGGGCCACCGAGTCGGAGCGTGGTGCGCTCGGCCAGAGGTACGGACTGCGTGGTGGTCACAGGCGTCAACGGTAGCCTCCGCGCCATGGCACGCCGCATCGAGCACCACACCACGTCACCCCATTCGGCGGAGAAGGTCTTCGGCGCGTTGGTCGACGAGACGTATCTGCGGGACCGGCTGGCCGAGCTCGGCGGCAACGACGCCGAGCTCGTGACGTACTCCACGTCAGGAGATCGCACGTCGTACCAGCTCAAGCAGGGTGTGCCCGCGGAGCACCTGCCGTCGATCGCCAAGTCGCTGCTGGGCGGCGACCTCGTGATCCAGCGGGTCGAGAACTGGGCGGCGGGCGCCGGCACGGTCGAGGTGACGATCGTCGGCGTGCCCGGCCGGCTGGACGGCTCGTTCACCATCACGGACAACGGCGCCGGCTCCAAGACCACCCTCGTGGGGGAGGTCAAGGTCAGCATCCCGCTCATGGGCGGCAAGCTCGAGAAGCTGATCGCCGAGCAGGTCGTGGTGCTGCTGAACAAGGAGAGCGAGTTCACGTCGGAATGGCTCGCAAACCGCGGCTAGCGGCCGGCCGGGCCCGCGCGCTCGGCCTGCCGACGCGCGGCACGACCAACCCGAACCGCCTGCGCCGGGTCGACCGGTGGATGACGGGGACGCTGTCGTCGTTCCTGAGTGATGCTGCCGACCCGCTCGTGGTCGACCTCGGGTACGGGGCGACGCCGATCACCACCGTCGAGATGGCTGCACGGCTGCGTTCCGTGCGGCCCGACGTGCGCGTGCTCGGGCTGGAGATCGATCAGGAACGGGTCGACGCGGGCAAGGCCGTGGCCGACCCGCCCTGGCTGGACTTCCGGCGCGGCGGGTTCGAG
>JAVXWK010001138.1:0-3678 GCA_032230575.1 Pseudonocardiales bacterium
CTCCTTCGAGCGACCCGCGAGGATCGGCCGTTCCCCGCGCTTGACCGCGAGCTCCGCGATGAGGCGTCCTGTGTAGCCGTTGGCGCCGTAGACCATCCACGTCATGCCGCGACCTTACCGGCGAGTAGCGTTGCGGGAAGAGACCAAAGAGACGATCAGCAGTACTGCACCCACCCCGATCACGGGCAACGCCCAGAGCAGTCTGCGATGCCTCAAATCGGCGCAGATGTCCACATAGGCCGGACTGACCGCCGCGGCCGCGGGCTCGTCGAATCCGAAGCCCAGACCGTTGCCGCACGGGATGAGCGACCCGCTGGGCGCTTCGACGGCCAGCATCACGAACAAGATCGCACCTCCACCGAGCAGGAACGCGAGACCGACCACGACGGCGAAGGTGCGCACTGACATGGAACAAAAGTTACGTCTCAAATGGACTCAGGGATAGCCCTGGTCAGACGCATTGGGGTTGATCCCCTAACCCCCAGGTGAACGCTCTCACGCCGTTGTATGCGTTATGCGACGGAGAACGAGTAGCGCTGCTCCACTCGGCCGTTGCGCGGATGCGGCGCCGGGTCGCCGACCTTGATCCATCCGAGGCGCTCGTAGAGGCGTACGCCACGCACGTTGTCGACGTAGACCAACAACTCCGCCGCCGTGTACCCGCGCTCGGTCAACGCATCCGGCAGCGCACGCAGCAACGCCTCGCCGACGCGCCTGCCCCACGCGTCAGGGTGCACTCCGACGTAGTTGACGTACGCCGTCCCAGTCTCTTGTGGACCGCCGGCCAGAAAGCCCACCGCCGCACCGTCTTCGACCGCCAGCAGCAACAGCGAAGGTTCGTTCGCGAGCGCGTTCTCGATGCCGGGACGTGCCTCCTCAAGAGACGGAACCGCGTCGTAACCGTCTCTGACGGTCACCGCGTGCGCCCAGATGAGCGCAGCCGTGTCGACGTGGTCCCGTCCCCCTTGGATGATCTCCATGCCGGCCAGCGTAGGTCAGCGCCGAAGCACGACGGGAAGGGTTTTCGAGCTGGCCATGATGTCGTTGTCGGTGACTTTCGGTTGCTCGTCGCCGGAGTAGGTGGTGCGCGGGAACCGGCGGGTGAGCTCGCGCAGCACGATCTCGGTCTCCAGGCGGGCGAGTACCGACCCGAGGCAGAAGTGCGGTCCGTGGCCGAACGCCACGTGCGCCGTCGTGGAGCGGTCGATCCGGTACTGCGCGGCGTCCTCGTGAGCGACCGGGCACCGTCCCGCGGAGCCGAGGTTGATCAGCAGCAGCGTGTTCTCCGGGACCGCGACGCCGTCGATCTCCAGCGCCTCGGTGGTGATGCGGTGCGTGGCGTTGCGGACCGGCGAGTTGTGCCGCAGCGTCTCCTCGACGAGCAGCGGCACGAGGTCCGGATCAGCCGCCGCCTTCTCCCACAGTTCGTTGTCCAACGCGTCGTGCACGACGTTCGTGATGAGCGCGGCCGTGGTCTCGTGGCCAGCGATGACGAGAAGGAACGCCATCGCCATGAGCTCGTCGTTGGTGAGGTGGTCGCCGTCGTCGTCGGCCTTGACCATCGCACCGAACAGCGAGCCCTCGTCGAGCTCGTCACCCGTCAGCAGGCCGTGGAAATAACCGGCGAGCGCGCCGCTCGCGGGCAGCGACACCTCGGGGTCCATCGACATCAGCGTCTCGATCAACGTGCGCACCCGCGGGCCGTCCTTCGCGGGCACGCCGAGGACCTCGCCGATGACGCGCATCGGCATCGGCACGGCCAGGGCCTCGACGAGGTCGATCTCCTCGCCGACCGGCAGCCCGTCGATGAGCTCCGCGGCGATCTCCCCGATGCGGGGTGCGAGCTGCTGCACCGCTTCGGCGTTGAACGCCTTGACCGCGAGCCCGCGCAGCCGTGCGTGCTTCGGGTTGTCGCTGTTGAGCATGCTCGGCCCGAACAACCCGCCGAGCTCCGTAGAACTGCCGTTCTCTTCGAGCTGGCGCTGAAACTCGCGTTCAAGCGCGGCGCTGTCCTTCGACAAACGCTTGTCCGCCAACAGCTTGCGGGTGAGCTCGAGCCCCACCGTGACTACCTTCATGCGTACGCCGTCAGGCCGCGTCGCGTCGTGCAGTGGTCCTGCTGCTCGTGCGTCATCCTCGATCCGATGATGCTCCCGCGCGCGCAACTCGCCGCCGACCAACCCGTCAGACATGGCTCTGCCCCCTCAGAAGAGTCCCCCCAGATCGTTTCTACCCTGATCCAGGCAGAGGTCAACCGCCCGTCCCGATCACTGGAGCGCGTCGAGCACCTTGATCGTCTCGACCGCGGGCATCCTCGGTGGCGCCGCGGCAATGGCCTTGCGCCCGTGGACCCACCCAGGCAGATGATGCTGCAACGCCGCGCGCCCCTCCGGCGTGATGTCGACGGGAGCAGCCATCCCGTGGTCCATGGCCCGGTCCGGCCGCTCCCACGTGATCCAGTGGCGCCGCTGCAGGATCTCCAGGTCCTCGGCGTCCCACTGCTTGGCGGGCCGGTGCTCCAGGTACCAGCTGGTGGCCCCGCGGTGCACGCCACCCTGCTCGGCCAGGGCGAGCAGCTTGACCTGCTCCTGCGTGACGGTGGTGGGGACGGGCTTCGCGGCCTTGCCCTTGCGCTTCACAGGTAGTCGTCCTTAGGAGGAGGCGGGCCCAAACGTCCCCGACAACTCGTACAAAATACGGCACCACACCAGCCCGTTCCAGATCGTGACGAGTGTTCCCAGCGCCACGCACGGTGATCGTCACGTTCGGGCGAGGGTTCCTCCGGCATCTCGACGACGTCGGTAACAACACGTGCGCCCACCCGATAGCCCCACCAAAGCGGAGCAGCAGCCCCATCCGGACCAGATGACGTGCACGTCCTGCTCCTCAGTCGGCACGGCTGAAAGGGAGTGGGGCGATGATCGAGCTTGATGACGCTTGCAGCTACTTCGTGTTCTATGCGATGGCCGCAGGGTTCGGCGCCGTCGGCGGTCTGGTGGGCGAACTGCTGAAGGGTGACAAAGGCCGGTTCGAATCCGCCCGGAAGATCAAGAACAAGGCCGGGTCGAAGACTCTGTCGCTGAAGTTCGGCGGATGGGCCAGCATCATCGTCGGAGCGGCAGCCGCCATGGCGGTGTGGTGGATCTTGCCACCCAAGGAAACCATCGAAGCCGGAAAAGCAACGACGTACTCGTACACGGTGTTCGCCGTCATCAGCCTGTCGATCATCGTGGGGTCGGCGGGTAGCGCCTTTCTTGCCGCGTTCCAGGCGAAAGCCCTTGCGGCGATACAGGTGGAGGAGATCAAGACCCAGGCAGCCAACGGTGTGGATGAGGTTGCGGCAACTGCCGCGAGCAACGCACCAAAAGAGGATGTCCTCAAAAAGGCGGACGAAGTGAAGTCCAAGTTGCGCAGCTTGGGCGACAGCGGCATCGGAAACCCGGACGCCGACGACTTCTAGGGTCTCTGTTGCGCAACGCCGACGCGGCGTCCAGGCCGACCGTGCACTTGGCGGGCTTCGTCAAGGCCCTTTCACACCACCCAGACGGCCGAGCGAAGCAAGGCCGAACCGGGGGTCCGGGGGCGGAGCGGAATGGGCTTCGTTGAGGCCCTTTCACACCGGCCACGCTGGGTCGGGACCAACCGCACCGTGGGGGGTTTGGGGGGCTCGGCCCCCCA
>JAVXWK010001144.1:0-12542 GCA_032230575.1 Pseudonocardiales bacterium
TGCTGCACCAGGAGCTCGGCGACTCGCTGAAGGACGCGCAGACCGAGGTCAAGAAGGCGGCCGACGACTGGCGCATCGCCGAGAAGGACGTCGAGACCGCCCGCCACGAGGCCCAGGACGCCATCAACGAGGCCGCGGCCGTGCTGGCGCGCACCGACCAGCCTGTCGGCGACGCCGCGACGGCGTTGAACACCGCGATCGACGCCCACCTGGACGCCGAGGCCAAACTCCCCGCTCTGGAGACCGCGGCCGCCAACACCCAGGCCGAGGTGGCGAGCACTCGGGCACACATCCAGGAGCTCAACCCGCAGATCACCTCGCTGAGCCAGGACGCCCTGTCCACAAAGGACGCACTGGACGACGCGCTGATCAACGGTGCTCCGCAGGCCGAGCTGGACCGGCTTTCGCAGGAAGCCGACACCGCGCACAACGCGCTGACCGACGCCCAGCAGCAGCTCACCGAGGCCCACACGGACCTCGACGCGCAGCGCAAGGCCGCCGCCGACGCCCGCGCCGAGTTGCAGGCGCAGCAACGGGTCGTCGCTCAGGCCGACACCGCTCGGGCCGACGCCGAGGCCGCGCACCAGAAACTCACCGACGAGCGCGCCGCGGCGGAGAAGGCGATCAAGGACGCCGAGACGAAGCTCGACGACGCCCGGCGGACGGCGGACACCAGGCAGCAGGAGTGGTGGGACGCCAAGGCCAAGGCGGACCGCGAGATCGACGCGTTCAACACGGCGGCGCAGTTCCCGCCGCCCGCCGACACGCCCAGCAGCCCGGCATCGCCGACTCCACCTGGCGACACGTCCACCAGCCCCGCCTCGCCGACCCCGCCGCCCGTACCGCCCAAGGACGGCGCCACAACCAGCGACACCTCGGCCAGCACCAGCACGACCCCGCAAACCCCGCCGCCCGGCGACACGCCCACCAGCCCGACCAGCCCGACACCGCCGCCGGTGCCCGCGAAGGACGGCAGCACGAGCACCTCGACCAACGACGGTGGCGTCGACCAGAAGCCGTTGCCGCCGCTGCCGCCTCACGCCGAGCCGTCGGTGGCGGAAAGCAGCCGGAGTGGCGCCGAGGCGAGCACGTCCGGAACCACACCGCCGCCTGCTCCCCCTGCCCCCCAGGTGCCGAGCAGCGACACCAGGTCCAGCACGGTTCGCAGCGGTGGCGCGCCGCCCGCGATTCCCACCACGTTCGACCACCAGGGCAAGGACGTCCTGACCGACGAGTCGTGGCGCCACGACCCCGCGAAGACCGCGGACTGGTTCGCGCCCAACGACCCCGCCGACCGCAGCTCCTGGGCCGGCCGCCGCGACGACAAGAACGTCCGTACGGTCAACCAGGTCGTCCACGACATCCGCACCGACAGCACGCCGTCGAACCTCAAGTCCTACAAGGGACTCATCAACTACGACCTGCGCCGCATCGAGACGAGTCCTGGCAACTTCGTGCAGGAGTACACCGTCAAGGTGCACATCGACCCCGCGGCGAACACCAGCCCCGAGGTCATCGCCCAGGTCAAGGAGAACGCCGCCAAGGGCGTCGACGACCTGCTCAACCGGGGTTACCGGCTGCCCGGCGGCGACCAGTTCCACCTCAACCTCGAGTTCACCGACAACAAGGCGGACGCGCACACCACGGTCAGGGTCGACCCGAAGAACCCGGACGTCGACCAGACCCACTGGAACCCGGACACCAAGCCCGAGGTCCTGGCCCACGAGACGCTGCACTACCTCGGCATCCCCGACGAGTACAGCGACTCCTCCCGCGTGTTCCAGCAGCACGACACGAGCTCCGGCGTACACAAGGGCGACGGCGGCATGATGGGCAGCGACGTCCGCCTCGACAACCCCGGTCTGCGCCCGCGGCACCTGTGGCTGGTGGAACGCACCGCCAACAGTCAGGTCGCGGTCCCCGACACCACCCTCGAGCCGGCCGGTCCGGCCACGGTGCCCGTGCCCGAGCACCTGCTGAAGGACGCCAAGCCGAACCCGGCGCCCGCCCCGCGGCCCAGCAACACCTCGGCCGACGTCGAGACCGACACCCGGCCGATGAAGCACCGCCGCGACGAGGACAGCGACACCGAGGTCGCCCCGACCGACGACCGCGTCACCAAGCGCGGGCGCGGACCGGCCACGTGGGCCGAGCCCGGTCCGAGCAACGCGAACAGGGACGCCGACAGCGATGTCGAGATGGACGCCCCGAACAGCCGGCCGGACAGCCAGACCGATGCCCTGGCCGACCAGCTGAGCACCATGTCGCTCAGCGACATCGACCCCGGCACCAAGTACAACGCGGCGTTCGGGAGCCTCGCCGACGGCAGGATCGAGGTGCCCACCAAGGACACCTACCTCGACACCCTGAAGAAGAGCGTCGAGCAGAACAAGCGCCCGTCGTTCGTGATCAGCATCATCGTCAGCCACAACAACCTGGGCGACATCAACGGGGTCATCGACGCCATCACCGCTGACGCCGGTCCCATCGCCGACGACATGGTGTTCGTGATCGGCGTCAACGGCCGCACCGGCGCGAACACCGGCATGAGCGCCAACATCGACGCGGCGAACACCGCGGTCGCGCACCGGAACGAGCCGATCGCGCTGGTGCCGATGGAGTTCAACGACAAGGCGTTCCCGTACGGCAAGATGCGCAACCAGACGATGCAGAGCTCCGCCACGAGGTTCGCGGTCGGCGCGCTGAACGGCAAGGGCACGCACCCGTACCTGTCGATCCAGGACTTCGACACCGGCTCCCGGCAGGTGCCGTCGGGCAAGGACGTCTTCACGCACTTCACCGAGTCGCTGAACCCGCCGGAGATCGGCCCGATCCGCCCGTTGATGCACGGCGGCGGCTACCGCGTCGGCGACACCGACGCGCTGATCACGGAAATCCAGGCCAAGATCACCGGCGCGCAGGCGAAGCTCGACGCCGACACGTCGCTGAAAGCCGACGAACGCGCGGAGAAGCAGCGCGAGCTGGACCTGGCGGCCGAGCACATCTCGCCGCGCAACCGGCAGGCGTTCGTCGCGAAGTTCGAGCAGGCGATGAACGACGACATGCACGCGCGGGTCCGCCAGGCGGACTCGGCGCCGATGACGCCGTACTGGCCGGAACCCAACCTGTTCATCGACGCGACCGTGCCGCTGGTCGACCCGTCGGTGAGGTTCAGCGACGGCCTGGGCGAGTTCAACGGGCTCGGTCAGTCGATGAACTCCTTCGCGGGCAAGGAGATCGTCGAGGTTCACCAGACGAAGCTGCCGGCACCGGACACGACCAGGGCGCTCACCGAGGCCAAAGCCCAGCTCGAAGCCGACATCAAAGCCAGGGGCGGCGAGCCGAACCCCAAGGAGGCTCGCGCGCTCGCCGAGATCGAGGCGGGCCTGGAAGCGAACCAGGACCCGGCCGTGGCCAAGGCCGCCAACGACGCCGAGATCGACGCCGCCATCTCCGTCGACCTGCGGACCAACCGCCACCCGTTGCGCGGCGAGACCTTCCACACCGACTTCGTCGACGGCGCGGTGGGCACCGACCTGTCCCGGCTCGCGTTCGACTTCGCCAAGGACGACGGCAAGTCGTGGCCGCAGTCGCACGTCGAGCTCACGACCGTGGCGGGCCGGACGTTCGGCGGTGATCCGGGGCCGGCGGCGAAGAAGGCGAAGTTCGAGACCTCGGCCGCGGACATCCGCAAGCAGTTCCAGGACAGCAGGACCGGCAGGGGCGGCAAGGCCCCCAAGGCCAACCCCGACAAGCCGCACGACAAGCGCGAACCCCAGCAGCTGGTCGACCACACGCAAACCGGTCCGCAGGGTGGGTGGAACCCCTCCCGGGTCGACGCGCTCAAGCTCGGCTGGGAGGACAAGAACACGCTCAACAAGGCGGTCTCGGCGCCGGTCCCTGGCCACGGGCACATGGGCGTCGACCCGCAGACCGACACGTCCACCAACTACCCGCCGGAACGGGTCAAGCCGCCGGGCAGCAAGAAGCCGCTCCCTCCGCGCCAGGAGCACGAGCTCGGCCACATCGACCCCGCGACCAAACAGCAGAAGATGGCGACGGTGGTGAACACCGCGCTGTCGGACAACAACAGCGACATCACCCGCACGTTCGGCACGTTCGAGGCCATCGTGCCGCGCGCAGGCGAGCCGCGGCCGGACGGCATGTACAACGCCGTGCACGACGCGCTCGCCGAGGAGTCCGGCGGCAGGAAGGGCAAGCAGATCCCCACGGCCGCGGACCTGCGCAAGAACGCGGTCCGCCAGGGCGCTGTCGCGTCCCCCGGTGTCACCACGCAGATCGCGGACTTCCGGCAGCAACACGGCCTGGAGAACGGCCACTTGGTCAACGCGGTCATCGAGCCCGGCCCGGCCGAGATCCCGCCTGGGCTCCAGGGCGACTACGACCACCCCGTCGACAACACCGGCACGCCCGGCGCCGAACTGACCGGGGGACAGCGCGCCGAGCAGGACTCGATCGACGCCGACGAGAAGGCCGCGGAGAAGAACAAGGCCGACATGGCCGAGCTCCTCGCCTTCCAGCTGCTCGCGACCGAGCTCAACCGGCCGATCATCGTCCACGGCCCGAACGGGGCCGAGACGACCGTCATGCCGTTGCACGACCCGCGGCCGGAGGTGCTGGACAGCTCCACGCAGAAGGACAAGGACAAGGCCGCCGCGTGGAAGCCCACCCCGCTCAGCGAGCCAGAGCTGCACATCGACCGGCACCCGAACCCGGACGGCCGGACCAGGTACACCAAGCACGACCCGGACAACCCGCCGGGATCGGATGGCCTGGGTGAGGGTCCGTCGCACCGTGACGCGGACATGGAGACCGAGACGCGGCCGGCGCCGCCCGCTCCCCCGGTCGACGCGCCCCCGCCATCCCACAACCCGTTGCACAGCAATGAAAACAGTGCACTGTGGTTCGACCCGAAGACGCCGGTGTCGTCGCAGGCCATCGCGGACGCCCGTGCCACGACTCCGGCCACCGGCTGGGTGCGCGGCGAGGACGCCGGTGTCTTCAACACCACCACGATCGGCCCCGACGGCATCGACATGAAGGCCTGGCGCGGCCCGATCGCCTACGACAGCCGCGTGCTGGACGTCGACGGCGTGCCGGTGCGGGACTTCACCGTCCGGCTGCACCTCGACAACGGCACCGCGGACGTCCAGGACCGGACCCGTGCGGGCGTCGAGGAAATTTTCAACCAGGGCTACCGGCTGCCGGGCGGCGAGCAGTTCCACGTCACGGTGGAGTTCACGGACAACCCGGCCGACGCGCACGCCACGATCAACGTCACCGACGACCCCGAGGGCCGCGCGAACCAGCTGACGTGGCCCGCGCACACGGACTCGCGGCGGCTCGCGCACGAGGTCGGGCACTTCCTCGGCCTGCGCGACGAGTACCTCGAGACCGGTGACGTGAAGCCGATCTTCCAGCACCAGGACGGCAAGGGACACGTCGTCGCCGACAACTCCCCCATGACCGCCGGCATCGACAAGACGGACGCCCGGCTCAAGCCGCGGCACCTGGAGCTCGTCGCGAACCGGATGAAGGCGCTGGAGTCGCACAACAAGCCCCAGCCGGGCCCGTTCGAGTCCGAGCTGCCCGCGCCGAACATGCCCCCGAAGCGCGAGCGCCCGGACGAGATGCAGGTCGACTCGGAAGGCGATCCCACCAAGCGCCGCCGCGACGACGACCACACGTTCGACCCCGGCTCCGACCCCTCCGACGTGTCCGATGTGGACATGGACGCGCCGGAGGTCGAGCTGGTCAACGAAGGCGGCGTGCACAACGCGGCGTTCGAGAACCTGGCCGGCGGGCGGACACTGACGCCGATCACGGCCGAGAACTACCTGCGGCGCACCAAGGACAGCATCGCGAACAACGAGCCGCCCGCGTTCGTGGTGAGCATGATCGTCCGAGCCGGCGAGCTGGATCAGCTCAACGACGTCATCGACGGCGTCATGGCCAACACCGGTGACATGAACGGCCGCGTGGCGTTCGTGCTGGGCGTGAACGCCGCGTCGCAGCAGGACATCGACAACGCGATGGCCGCCGCGGCACCGGCCGTCACCGGCCGCACCGAGCCGATCGCGCTGGTGAGCGTGCCGCACGGCAGGAAGGGCTTCAAGTTCGGCGAGACCCGCAACTCCACGCTGCGGAGCAACGCGCACGAGTACGCCGTGACGGCGTTGGCCGCCAACGGCAAGCACCCGTACGTGTCGATCATGGACTTCGACGCGGGCGACCGGCGCACCCGCGAGGGCGGCCACGTCTTCTCGCACGTCGAGCAGCTCCTGCACGCCGAGGAGGTCGGCCCGGCGGACGGTCCGGACACCCCGGCGCCGTTGCGGCCGTTGATGGTCGGCGGCGGCTACCGCGTGGCCATCACGCCGGAGCAGCTGCACACGGATGTCATGGCGCGCATCGACGGCGACACGAAGACGAACGACGCGCAGAAGCAGGCCTTCCGGGACAAGCTCAACGAGCCCGGCTTCGCGGACCGCTTCGTGCACGCGATCGACGCGGACATGCACGCGCGCCGCACTCAGCAGGGCATCCACCCGTTGCTGCCCTACACGCCGGAACCGAACCTGTTCGTCGACGCACTGGTGCCGCTCGCCGACCCATCGGTCAAGTTCGGCGAGGGCGCGGCGGAGTTCGGGCAGCTCGGGTCGTCGCTGAACAAGTTCCACGCCGTGGAGATCGCCGCGCACTACGACCCGCGCACCGCTCAGGAGCGCTCCGGCGAGGTGCCGGTCGACCAGGAGAGGCTGGCCGCGGCGGCCGAGCAGGTCAGGGTCGACGTGCAGAACAACCGCGACCCCGTGCGCGGCCAGGCGTTCACGACGGACTTCGTCTCGGGTGACACCGGCACAGACCTGTCCCGGATCGCCTACGGGTTGATCAAGGACGGCAAGCTGCCGCAGTCGCACACCGCGCTGCCGAACGTGAGCGAGCGGTTCTTCGACGGCAAGTCCGCCAAGAAGGGCACCGGGTTCGCCGAGGAACGCGAGCGGCTCTCGACCGGCGAGCAGCGGGTCGTCGAGCCGTTCCGCCCACCGGCCGAGGGGCAGACCACGAACACGTGGAACCCGCCCGCCAAGGTGAAGACGCAGCTCGGCGCACCGGCCAAGAACCGGATGAACCCCGCTGTGTCGGCGCCGATGCCCGCGCCGTTCAACGACCAGCAGGCGGGCGTGCAGAAGGACCAGAAGGTCGTGGCCGCGCACGGGATCGTGGCGTCCGATCATCTGAACCACACGCTGCGCCAGGTGCGGCACCTCAACACCGACGTGCTGCGCGGCCAGAACCCGCCGCCGACCACCGACACCGGCCTGTACGCCGCGGTGGCTGCTTCGCGGCAGGTCACTCCGGCGGCGCTGCGGCTGGAGGTCGTGGAGCTCGCCGCGCGCAACCCCGCGGTGGCCAAGGCGGTGGCCGACTTCACCGTCAGCAGGCCGATGCACGACGGGCACATGGTCGGCGCGCTGGTGGAGAACGTGAACTGGCACATGCAGCCGGACGCCAAGGAGAACAACGGCGCCGGCAACGCCCGTGACCTGGTCGGACACCTCATCGCGACCCAGCAGCAGGTCAACGTGCGGATCCACCAGCCGGGCGGCAACCCCGTCGTGCTCCGGCCGATGGGCGAGGCGGTGACCGACACGGTCGACATCGAGATGGTGATGAACGGCCGCCAGGTCACCTATCGGCCATACCGTGGCCCACAGGGGCTACACCAGGACGAACCGATGCTTTAGCGTGGCCCGCGTGGACGAGTTCGCGGAGGCGCTCCGGTCGGCGATCACCAATCGTGGTCTCGGCCTGGAGCGACTCCGTGAGCACCTCTCACAGCACGGCGTGTCCGTGTCCCTGGCGACCCTGAGCTACTGGCAGACCGGTCGCAGCCGCCCCGAGCGCAAGAAGTCGCTGCAGGCCGTCGTCCACTTGGAACACATCCTGCAGGTGCCGCCCGGCCACCTTTCGGAGCTGCTCGGGCCGCCGCGGCCGCGTGGGCGGTGGCTGCGCAAGGCTCCGGCGCCGATGTCGGCGTTCTGGCCGGAGCCGTCTCAGGTCGAGCACGCGCTGGACGACATGGAGACGCGCTGGGACGACCAGCTGATCCGGGTGAGCCAGCAGGACTTCGTGACCATCGGGGCGGATCGCACCGAGCGCTCCTTCCGTTCGCGGCAGGTCTTGTCGGCGTCGATGAACGGGCCCGACAGGTGGGTCGTGATCATGCACATCGACGAGCACGACAGGCCGTTGCCCGAGGTGCGGGCGTTGAAGAACTGCGAGATCGGACGGCTCGTGCAGGACGAGACGCAGGGATTTCTGGTCGCCGAGCTGCTGTTCGACAAGGTGCTGCGCAAGGGCGAGAGCATCGTGATCGAGCACGAGCTGGTGAACCAGACGCCGTGTCCACTTGCGACGAACTACGAGCGCAAGTTCCGGTTGCCCACAAGGGAGTACGTGCTCGAGGTGACGTTCGAGGGGCTACCGCCCGCCTCGGTCGTCCAGCTCGCCGACAACTCCGCGGTGGATCCGAGCTCGACTCTGCTGGACGTGGCGCTGGACGTGCAGCCCGGTGTTCGCGGATTCCGGTGGGACTGGGAATTAAAAGTGAAACAGGACTTAAAAGTTACGCATTAACGCGGCAGTCCTCGGCGATTTAGATTCGGGCCACCCTGCAACCAAGGAGGCCTTTCGCCATGAGGAAGGTTCTTGCCGTTTTCTGCGGCGCTGTTGTGATTTTGCCGGTGCTGACCGCGCCTGCCATCGCGGACCCCGTCGCCGATGCCGTGGCTCATGATCTCGGGATCAGCGCTTCGGCTGCGCGTGCCCGACTCGTTCAGCAAGATCGTGCTCACGATGTTTCGGCCGGCCTGCGTGTCGCCGATGCCGGCCGCTGGTTCGACGCCGCTTCCGGCCGGTTGACGGTGGCGGTCACCCGTGCCGAGGACGCTGCCGCGGTTCGTGCCGCTGGTGCCTCGGCAGTGCTGGTGTCCCGTTCTGCTGCTGAGCTTTCGGCGCTCGTGTCGCGGGTGAAGGCGCTGGGGCACGCGTTCCGGAGCGTTGGCGTCGATGTCCGGCACAACGACGTAGTGGTTTCCGCTGTCGGGTCGTTCCCTGCACTGGACGGGGTTCGCGTCGTTCGGGTGGCTCAGCCGTTCGTGCAGCAGTCCGGGGAGGTGAACCCCGGCGATCCCTGGTGGCCGGGGTCGGAGTCGAACTGCAGCGTCGGGTTCCCCGCCACGGATTCCAGTGGTGGCAAGCACTTCGTCACCGCCGGGCACTGCACGAACGACGCTTCGCAGGCTGCCTACGGGGAGAGCGGGCAGCGGAACCGGATCGGGACGTCCAACGTCGGCGGTAGCCGCTCGGTGAACGCCCGGGAAGGCGACATGGGTGTGGTCGCGGTGACCGAGCCCGGCTGGACGGTGTCTCCCGTGGTCAACACATGGGGCTCGCCCGCGGTGACTGTCACCGGGAGCAAGGACGCGCTGGTCGGGGAGGCGGTGTGCCACAGCGGGAACACCGCACCTCAGTTCGAGTGTGGTGTGGTGAACTCGGTGAACCAGACCGTGGACTACGGTTCCGTGGTGGTCGACGGGTTGACGTTGACCACCGCCTGTTCCGAGGGCGGCGATTCCGGTGGTGCCTGGCTGGCCGGGTCCTCTGCTGTCGGGCTGCATTCCGGTGGGCAGTCCTCGTGTTCTCCTGGGTCCACAGAGGACAACTCCATCTTTCAGCCGGTGAACGAGGCGCTGGCCAAGTGGAACCTCACCTTGGTGGTCGGGTCCGGGTCTGGTGACACCGAGCCGCCTTCCGCTCCCACTGGGCTTCGATCGGTCGGTGCCACTTCTACTGGCGTGTCGCTGGAGTGGTCCGCTGCCTCGGACAACGTCGGGGTCACCGGGTATGACGTCTACAGCGGTTCTTCGGTGGTCGCTTCCGTTGCCAGTCCTTCTGCTTCGGTCGGTGGACTGACGCCGGACACCTCGTACTCGTTCACGGTTGTCGCCCGGGATGCCGCCGGGAACGTGTCGAAGCAGTCGGACGCGGTGCCGGTCCGGACCGCGCCTGGTTCTGGTTCGCGGACGTTCAGCAATCCTGAGGACTTCCCCATCCGGGACTTCCAGGTCGCGGTCAGTCGTGTCGTGTCAACCGCTTCCGGTGATGCTTCCGCGCCGGTGACCGTGCAGGTCGATGCGACGCACACGTGCTCGCAGGACCTGAACATCACGCTGGTCGGGCCCAGCGGCCGGTCGTACCCGTTGCAGAGGTACGGCGGCTATCCGTGCACTCCGTTGCAGCCCAAGGCGTTCACGGCTCGGGTTTCGGAGCGGGCCGCGGGTACCTGGACGCTGCGGATCGGTGACAACGGCCCGCAGGACGTCGGTGTGCTGTCCGGCTGGTCGATCACGGTCTAGGCACGGCTGTGGCCGGGTGCTCGTGCTCTGCGCGGGAACACCCGTCCACTGTGGAGCCTTCGATCAGCCGATCTTCTCGATCTTCGCCTTGCGGATCAGGAACTTGCCGGGCTCGCGAACCTGTTCGAAGGCCGCGTTGTTGAGCAGCGCGCAGCTGCCGGACGCCGACGTCACCTTGACCGTGGTGGACTTGTTGTTGTCCAGGTTGGTGACCTTCAGCGTGGTGCCGACGGGGAACTGGTTGCTGGAGGCCGCCGGAGCGCCGGCCTCGCCGGAAAGCGTGACGGTGGAACCGTTGCAGACCTGCTGACCGGACGCGCCGCCGTCGTTGCCCTGGTTCGCGTCGGGCTTCGGAGCGGGCTGGGCCGTGTTCTGGCCCTGGTTGCCAGCGTTGTTGCCTTGGTTGTTGTTGCCCTGATTGGCGTTGCCCTGGTCGGCGTTGCCCGCGCCGCCGTCACCCTTGCAGCCCGCCGCCTTGCGCCGCTGCTGGATGAGGTCGACCACGGCCTGCCGGTTCGCGATGCGGGCCTCGGACTGCGCGTCCGGGGTGGCCTTCTGCCCCGCGATGAAGTTCAGGTTGTTCTCCAACGCCTTGTCGAGCCCGCCGCAGTCCTCACCGGACGTCGCGGCCTCGCCCTTGCCAGGCGCCTGCGCCTGGACGTTGTTGCCACAGCCGGCCGCCTTGCGCCGCTGGTTGATGAGGTTGACCACCGCCTGCCGGTTGGCGATCCGAGCCTCCGACTGCGCGTCGGGGTTGGCCTGCTGCCCGGCGATGAAGTTCAGGTTGTTCTGCAGGGCGGTGTCCAGTCCGCCGCAGTCCTCAGCCGCGTTCGAGTCGGTGCCGCTGAAGGCGAAGATGCCACCGGCGACAGCAGCGACCGCGAGCATGGCGCCCGCGCCGATCATGGCGGGCTTGCGGTGTCGAGCGCCCATTCGATTCTCCTCGGGGGGGTGTTCGGTGTTGTACCGGTGACTACGGGGAGGTCACGGACGGGGTTCAAATCGGACTAGACCATGTTGGTTTTAAATGCTTTTAAGGTTTTGGCGCGGTGGTGATCTTGCTGGTCAGGTGCTGTTCTCGCCGGTTCGGGGGTGGTTCGGTTCGTGGTCCCTCGAATAGACCAAGGTGGTGATACCGGTGCGGGTGGTGGTCTGGTCCCGGCGTCCGGGGAGGTGCCGGCGTTCGACTGGATTCGACGCGGGCCTGGGTCGCCGTTCGACTGAGGATGTGCGGCGGCTGGCGCGAGTTCCAGCGGAGGGGTCACCTTGCGTGCGAGCCGGGTCAATTCATCGCCGCTTCGCGACGGTTGCGTTCTGATTCGCAATGCCTTGAGCACTGCTCGCTTCGACGATCGCTATCGCCGTGCAGCCCGCGTTTCGGAGGATTTGCTCGTGCCGGCGCAGGCCGCATGCACGATCGAGGCTTTCGACCGGTGCTGAGGTTGCGGCTCGGGCCGCGCTCAGGCCATCGCGGGATCGAGGCTGGGGTCGAGGTGCGCCTGTTCACCTCGATCGCGTGGCCGATGATGCTGCCCGGCCTGGTCACGATCTTCCTGTTCCAGTTCGTCGCCGTCTGGAACAACTTCCTGCTGCCGTATGTGATGCTCGCCGACGACGAGACGTTCCCGGTCACTGTCGGCCTCTACGGCCTGCTGCAGCAGGGCGCCAGCAGACCCGCCCTGTACACCCTCGTGATCACCGGCGCGCTGCTCTCGATCATTCCCCTGATAGCGCTGTTCCTGGGTCTTCAGCGCCACTGGCGCGTCGATCTGCTGTCCGGAGTCGTAAAGTCGTGACCATCAACCGGAGCAGATGAGGGCCGATGACGGACACAGCGCCACGACGGCGAGCACGCGGCCAGCGCCCGCCGACCATCATCGACGTCGCCGAGCACGCCGGCGTCTCCCGTGGCACGGTGTCGCGCGTCCTACAGGGCGGCCACAACGTGAGCCCGGCGGCGAGGGAGGCCGTCGACGCCGCGATCCGCAAGCTCGGCTACGTGGTGAACCGCGCGGCCCGCAGCCTGGTGACCCAGCGCGCGGGCTCGGTCGCGTTCCTGCTCTCGGAGACCCAGGACCGGCTGTTCGGCGACCCCAACTT
>JAVXWK010001145.1:0-5345 GCA_032230575.1 Pseudonocardiales bacterium
CGGGCGTGGGTTCCGGACCCGAGTCGTGGCCGTCGCTGACCGGCAGAGGCGGCCTGCTCAGCTGGTACATGCGCGGCACGATGGGCTCGTACAGGCCCGTCGACGAGCGCAACATCTCGTTGGACGACCACGTGTCGGACGCGATCGCGGTGCTGGACGACGCGGGCATCGAGCGGTGCGTCGTCATGGGCTGGTCGATGGGCGTCACGGTCGCGGCCGAGCTGGCGTTGCGCCATCCCGAACGGGTGGCGGGTCTGCTGCTCGTCGCGGGTGCGCCGGGCGACTCGTTCGACGGGATGCTGCCGGTGATCCCCAGGACCGTGCGGCGGTTCGTCGGCAACATGGGCACGCGGGTGCTCAAGCAGGCCGGTCCGGTGCTGGACAGCGTGCTGCACCGCGTCCCGGTGACGGACGTGACGACGTTCCTGTTGCGGCACAGCGGCGTGATCAAGCCGACCAGCGATCCGAAGGTCGTGACACAAGCCGTCGGCCGGTTCCTGCAGCACGACTGGCGCTGGTACTTCACGCTGGCGCTCGCGCTGGGCGAGACGCCGCGCCAGGACCTCAGCCCGATCGTGTGCCCGGTCACACTCCTGGCCGGGCGGGACGACATGCTCGCGACCACGGAGAGCATGGCCGGTCCCGTCGGCGCGCTGCCCCAGGCACGGCTGAGGGTGTTGCCCTGCAGCCACTACCTGCCGCTGGAGGCGCCCGAGGTCGTCAGCGCCGAGCTCGATCTGCTGCTGGACCGGGTGAGTTCGGTCGATTTCGCCACCTCGGAGGCGTTCACGGAGGGTTCACGGTCGCGGACCTAGCCTGGGCGTCGTGGTTCGTTCCATCGTGTTGCTGACCGCCGTCTGCCTGCTGGCAGGGGGCTGTGCGAGCTTTCCCGACGAGCCGGCACCGACGAGCTGGAGCGCACAACCACAGCTGACCCCGCAGGCGGGTCCGAAGCCCGAGCTGCCAGGCGAGTTCCGGCCGACGCCGGGCGAGCCGGGCCGCGGGCAGACGCCGCAGAGCGTGCCGCCGCCGCAGGGCTGCAAGGACTTCAACCCCGCGGTGATCGCCACCTGCCTCAACACCGTCACCGGCGTCGCCCCGATCGGTGCGGACGCCCAGGGCGGAGTCGCGGCGTACGCGACCGAACGTGGTGGGCGCCTGGTCAAGGTCACCAAGGACGTCGACCCGGTCGTGATCGCGCAGATCGAGGTGGACGCGTCGTCGGACGGCGGGCTGACCGGGCTCGCGCTGTCGGCCACGTTCTCCGAGGACCAGCTCGCGTACGTCTACGTGACCACGGCGACGGACAACCGGGTGATGCGGGTCGCGCCCGGCGACACGCCCAAGCCGATCCTCACCGGCATCCCCAAGGGACCGTCCGGCAACCGCGGTGTGCTGGCCAGCGACCGCAGGGGCGGGATCCTCGTCGCCACCGGTGACGCCGGGAACCCCGCGCTCGCCGCCGACCCGAACTCGCTCGCGGGCAAGGTGCTGCGCATCGACGGCTCCGGCAAGCCCGCCCAGGGCAACCCGACGGCCGGCAGCGCGGTGATCACGTCCGGGCTGCGCCAGCCGGGCGGGCTGTGCGTGTCGGCAGACGCCCAGAAGATCTGGGTGACGGACTGGTCGGCGAACTTCGACGCCGTCTACCACGTCGTGCCGGGCAAGCTCGGTGACGCCGCGTGGACGTGGCCGGACCGGCCGGGCGTGATGGGCTGCGCGTCGCTGACCGACCTGCTGTGGGTGGCCACGGCGAAGACCCCAGGCCTGCAGAACCTGCCGATGAACTCCGCCGGCGCGTTCACCGGCAAGCCGACCCTGACGATGGACGACGCCGGCGGTTACGGCCGGGTCGGGCCGATCGAGGCGCTGAACGACTCGTCCGCGCTGATCGGCACGATCAACAAGGTCGGCGGGCAGCCCGTGTCGTCGGACGACAGGGTCGCGATCATGGTGCGCACCGGTCAGAACGCCGGCAAGGACTGAGTTCTACCGAAGCAGGGCGAAAGCTTCTCCACCGTTGCGCCACCAGCGGGCGTAGACGTCGCTCTCCTCCACCAGCCTGAGGTACCCGGCGGCGACCTGTTCGCACAGGTCGTCGATCTCCTCCGCGACCGGCGCGTCCAACCTCCAGGCCAGCACGACCTCGCGGACCAGCGGGTTTCCCGCGACCGGCAGCCGTGCGACGCCGGGCGGGGTGCCGCCGACCGGGTAAAGCGGGCACACCGCGCCGGACTCCCTGATCAACGTCGACGCGACGTGCGCCTCGCTGCTGAAGTGGGCGATCCGCTGCTCGAACCCGGCCTTGGCGCACTCCCGCGCGAAGTGGGCGTTCATGCCGCTGTCGTCCGGCTCGGGCATGACCCACTTGTCGTCGGCGAGTGCCTCGAGCGGGATCTCCTCGTGCTGTGCGAACGGATGGCACTCCGGCACTCCGACGAACAGCGGCTCGCGGGTGAGCAAGCGGTGTCCCGCGTTCGGCGGAAGGGTCAGCGGAGTACCGGGAAATCGACGCATCACCGCGAGGTCGAGTTCACCCGTTGTCAGCAACGCGGTGAGCGTCCCCGTTTCCTTGATGGTGCGGCTCATGACGTTGTCCCGGAGAGCGCTCACCAGTAGTCCGAAGTGATAAGCGGGGATTCCCGCGAGCCTGGTAGGAGCGCTGGCGCTTTGCGTGTTACGGCGCGTTACGCGTTCCAGGGTGACCAGCCGGGTGAGCATCGCCCGCGCCTCCTGCACGAAATCCGCGCCCGTCGGAGTGAGCCGCACTCCATCGGCCGCACGGACGAACAACGCACCGCCCAGATGGTCCTCGATGCGTTTGAGCTGCGTCGTCACCGCGGGCTGGGTGAGGTGCAGACGCGCGGCCGCCTTGCGCAGGCTGCCGCAGTCGGCGATCGCCACGACCAGTTCGAGGTGCCGCACTTCAAGACGCATACGACTCATGTTATCGCTCAATGTAATATCCCCAATACCCTCCGGAATCTCGCGTGAGACGCAGCGGTCTCGATACGTTCGCTCGCGTGATGGAATTGGCCGACCGCGCGACGCACACCGATGCGGTGCTGTTTTCGGATCGCGCAGTGAAAACGTTTCTGGAGGCCGCGTCCGCCGAATACTCGTTCATCACCGAGGACGAGCCGAGACCGTGTTTCGCGGTGCTGCTGGGCCGGTCCGCCGGGACGGAGGCTGTGGTCGAGGAGGTCGCGTTCGGCCGCAACGCGCGGCTGACCGACCCGTCCGCGCGTGAGGAGTTCGCGTCCACGATCGTGCCGCGGTTCGGGACGGCGTACGAGAACCCGGTGCGCGCGTGGTGGCTCGACCCTGCCGACCTGCTGACGATCACACGCGCGGCGGATGCCCGGGAACTGGACGTGCTCGGCTCGATCCACCTGCACCCGGACTGGCACCGGCTCGGGCCCGAGTGCGAACGCGACCGGCCGTTGAGCGACAGCCCGACGCCGATGGACGAGCACATGTTCCGCAACAGCGGATGGCCCGTGAACGTCGTCTGCTACCTCGAACGCCGCCACGGCGGCCTCTACTACTCGCTTGCCGCGTGGGACGCCGAGTGCCTGCGCCTGCCCCTGAGGACTTCACATGACCGAACAGATCTATTCGCTGTGGCAACGCATGGAGCAGGGCTGGGCTGACGGCGACGGTGACGCGTTCGCCTCGGTCTTCGCCCAGGACGTCGACTTCGTGACCGTCCGCGGTGAGGAGCTGTTCGGCCGCAGGGCTGTCGCTCTGGGCCACGGACAGCTGTTCGCCGGGCCCTACCGCGACACCAAGCTGACCGCGGAGATCAGCCTGATCAGGCCGCTGGCCGACGGGATCTCGCTCGTGCACGTCACGTCGTCCATCGCCCCGGCGGGCATCACCACCCACGCGCAGGCCGTCGTCGTGCAGCGCTCCGACGGGTGGGAGATCGCCGCGTTCCACAACATGATCCCGAAGGGGAAGTGAATGAGCAGGCCTCGGTTGCGCCACCTCGCGTTCGTCGTGCAGGACGCGAAGGAGATGGCCGACTTCTACACCTCGAAGTTCGGGATGTCGTTGTTCCACACGGATCCTGACGGCAGCCACTTCGTGACGGACGGGTACGTCAACCTCGCGCTGATCCAGCAGCGGCTCGACGGGGACGTGCCCACCGGGTTCAACCACTTCGGGTTCCAGGTGGAGTCGGTCGAGCCGTTCCTGGAGACGCTGGAGCCGAAGCCGGCGCTCCGGGGTGGAGATCGGCCGTTCGCGGAGTACCGGGCGATCGACCCCGAGGGGAACTGGTTCGACCTGTCGGCGCACGGATTCCTGCCGCCCGGAGCCGGGGACGCCTGAGCCTGGGGGTTTCGGCGCCGTCGAGCGGGGAAACCTCGCGTGGGGTACTGAAAGAGCAGGGCGGGGAAGGCTGTCGGGGCTTCCCCGCCCTGCTCTGTTCCTAGCGGGTGCCGGTCCAGTAGATCGCCCGCGCCACCTGGGCGTACAAGCCCTTGGTGTGGTTGCGGAACATCGGTTCGGTGCCGAACAGCACCACCTTCGACCCGCCCGCCGACGTGCCGGAGACGACCGCCGCCTGACCTGCGGCGTCTGGCTGTCCGCCGGTGCCGTTGTCACGCGGTCGCCAGTGGCCCGCGGCGATCACCGTGGTGCCGTAGCGCTGGTCGACGGTCACACCCGCGCCGAGGTTCGTGAACCACTGCGGCGAGTAGACGAACGACTGCGGCAGCGCGCCGGTGCCGACCGGTCCGGTGCCGTTGACCATGTTCACCACACCGTTGGCGTCCTCCCAGCCCGCGACTGGAGTGGCCTGCAGGAGATGCGCGTCGACGTTGAACTTGCCGCCTGTCGCACCCCGCGTGACCACACCGCCGCGCTGCAGGAACGCGTCCAGACCGGCCTTCGCGGCAGCGTTGAGCTGGGTGTAGTTCAGGCCGGACGACACGAACAGCACGTCGATCCGCGACCAGTCGAAGCCCGCGTTCAGCACGGCCGTGGAGATCGTCCGGACGTCGAACCCGGACTCCCGCAGCACCTGCAGCTCGTCCGGACCGACCGCGGCCGCGATCGTCCTGCGCTGCAACGCCGTTCCGCCCGCCTTGGCCGTGGTGAACCGCACGCCGTAGCGGTCGGCGACCTCCGAGGCGGCGAGCCTTTCGGCTGCCGGCACCACGATCGTGCCGTCGTCCTGGCGGCGCAACGTGATCCCGCGGCCGAGCAGGTCGTTGACCGCCTGGGCGTCCTTGGCGTCGTTCAACGTCAGCGCCAGGTCAGCGCCAGGAGCAGCGTCGACGTTGCCGGTCGGGGCCGCCGCGACGACGTCCCTGCCGCGGAAGTTGAACGAGCCGTTC
>JAVXWK010001148.1:0-3850 GCA_032230575.1 Pseudonocardiales bacterium
ACGTGTCGGACCGTTCGCAACGTCTCGAGTCAGTACAGCTAGCCAGAGGCGCCCGCACCAGCCTCGAAGGCTCGACCCGGCGTGCCGCCCGGCCGAACTGGCAGCAAGCGGCGCGCACGTGGCGTGCTCGCTCAAGACGTCCCCCAGTAGACGGTCCGCGTCCTCCTTACCCCGATCAGGACCGCGGGTTCCCGCGAACGCGTGGATTCGCTGGGCCGAAGAGGTGATCACCAGGAGGGCACGCGTGCGGGCGGCCCTATGTTCGGCCTGTGGACCTGCATGCGCTGAAGTACGAGGGCGACCCGCTCGCCGACGCCGTGATCACCGGCCTGGTCGAGAGCGGCGGCCTCGACGACGTCAACCAGGTGCTGCAGGAGTTCCGCGGCAACGACGAGGCGATCCCGGCCGGCCTGCCGCCGGCGGTCAGGGACTACCTGATCGCCACCGACACCCCGCCCGAGTGGATGGACGAGGAGCGCGTCGCCCGCGCGCACGAGTTCTTCATCGACGATGGCGTGCACGTGGCGTCAGTGCTGTCGTTCGGCGCGATGGTCAACTGCTACGCGCAACCCAGGCCATCTCGTGTCCTCACCCTCACGCACCGGCTGAACCAGCCGCACCGCAGGCTTTCCGAGACCTCGCAGTTCGTGCTGAACATGATGGAGCCCAACGCTTTCGGCACGGGCGGGTCGTTCGTTCCGACGATCCAGAAGACCAGGCTCATCCACGCCGCGGTCCGCTACTTCGTCTCGCGCTCGCCCGAATGGGACCGGGAGGCCGACGGCGTCCCGGTGTGCCAGCAGGACCTGCTCGGCGCGATGCTGATCTTCAGCGTTCAGGTGATCGACGGGATGCGCCGCATCGGCGTCTCGGTCACGGACACCGAGGCTGAGGACTACTACCACGTCTGGCGTGTCGCGGGCGCGGTGCTCGGCATCCGGCCCGACGCGATGCCGGAAACCCTTCTGGAAGCGGAGGAGCTCAGCGCGAGCCTGGTCAGGGCCTCCTACGCGCCGTCGCCGGAAGGGGTGGAGCTGACCAGGAACCTCATCGAGCTGTACGAGAAGTTCGTGCCCGGCAAGGCTTTCGACGGTGTGGTGGCGGCGATGGTGCGCCAGGTCGTCGACGAGGAGGTCGCGGACTGGCTGGAGGTCCCGCACTCGAAGGGCTGGACGCGGGCGGTGAGCGCCGGAGCGAAGGTCATGCGGGTGTTCGAACGGGGCGAGGACCGCAGCCGCGTCGCCCGCGCGGTGCTGGACAAGGCGGGTGATCTCCTGCTCGGCGCGAGCGTGCGGACGCTGACCGACGGTCGGCCCACGACGTTGACGGTGCCGGCCTGCCTGCGTCACTGAGCCGGGCCGGCCGCTACAGGCACGGCGGCAGCGTGCTGGCGGTGCATCGGGACGACGGCGACACGGTGATCTTCATCGAACTCTCGAACCTCAGAGCCACCCGTGCTCGTGCGCCAGCTGGAAGGCCTCGGCGCGGTTCGCCACGCCGAGCTTCGCGACGGCCGCGGCCAGGTGGTTGCGCACCGTCCCCGCGGACAACGAGGTGCGCGAGGCGATCGCCGCGACAGGTGTGCCGAACTCGGTCAGCCGCAACACTTCCAGCTCGCGCTGCGTCAACGGGCAGGGCGGCGCGGCGAGAGCGTCAGCGGCCAGCGCGGGATCGACCCAGCGCGAACCGGCGTGCACGCGGCGGATAACGTCGGCCAGGGTGCCACCGGGCGATCCCTTGGGCAGGAACCCCTTCGCGCCCGCGTGCAGGGCCTGCTGCAGGTGCGGCGGCCGGCCACGACCGGTCAGGATCACCACCGCGCACGACGGCAGCACGCGGGCGAGCTCCTCGGTGACCTCCAGACCGTCCAGCTCCGGCATCTGCAGGTCCACCACGGCCACGTCCGGGCGGTGCGCCCGCGCGGCCTCGACAGCGGCCCGGCCGTCGCCCGCCCTGGCCACCACCTCGAGGTCCGGCTCCAGGTCCAGCAACGCCGCGAGCGCGTCGCGGATCAGCTCCTCGTCGTCGGCCAGCAGCACCCTGATCACGCGGGCACCACGACCTGCAACGTGAACTCCGCCGAGGACCGCTCCACGGACACCCGGCCACCGACCGCCGCCACCCGTTCGCCCATGCCCCTGATCCCGTTGCCCTCGCGGGAGGACTCCAGACCGGCGCCGTCGTTCGTGACGGTCATCCGCACCTCCCCGTCCTGCAGCGCGACGTCGATCATGCACCACGTGGCATGGCTGTGCCGCAGCACGTTCGTGCACGCTTCCCGCAACGCCAGCGCGAGCTGGGTGGCGCCTTCGCCGTGCACCGGGACGTCCGAGACGGTGCACCGGATCCCGGCCTCCTGCAGCACGTTCCGCACGGCTTCGAGCTGCTCGGACAGGTTCACCGACCGGTAGCCGCGCACCGCGTCCCGCACTTCTGCCAACGCCGACGACGCGAGTCGTTGAGCTTCGAACGCCTCCGCGGCCGACCGTTCGGGATCCGACGACGCCAGCCGCCCGGCCAGCTCGGTCTTCAAAGCGATCACGGTGAGCCGGTGCCCGAGCAGATCGTGGACGTCGCGGGCGAACCGCAGCCGTTCCTCGCTGACTGCCAGCTCCGCCCGTGCCTCGCGCCCGGCCCGCGCCTGGGCCAGCAACCCGGCGAACCACATCGGCAGCCCGGCCATCGCGATGATCGTCGCCCCGACCGCGGCCGCGATCATCTGGTACGTCGTGTGGTCACGTGTCACGAAGAACCCGACCAGCCCGGACAGCACGACCGCGCCGAGCGCCGCCATCCACCGCCAGACGCCGCTGAGCAACAGGGGAGCGAACCCGGCGGCCCCTCCGCCGATCCACGCCCACGTCGACAGCTCGTCCGGCCCGACCGGCGCCACCAGCGGAATGGACACCAGGGTGGCCGCCACGAACACCCACAGCCTGGCCTCCCGCAGCGCCACCGCGTACGCCACGGCCACGATCAGCAGGCCCAGCACACCGAGCCAGCGGGCGGCCGACGGTTCGCGCAGCACCGACACCAGCGGCACGACGAGCGTCGCCACCCACAGCACGTGCAGGGTGCCGCGCAGCGCGGCGTGCGGAAGATCGTTCATCGCCATCAGCCTAGAACCACTTCAGCAGGATCGTGACGGCGATGACCAGGTCGAACACCCCGCAGAACTCCGACCACCAGCGCGGTACGACCGCGTTGCGGAGGTGGTGCACGAGATCCCAGACGGCGTGCGCGCCCCACCCGGACGCGATCAGCAGCACGCCGGCGTGCGGCGACACCATGATCGCCACAGCGGCGAGGGCTGCATACAGGCTGAACACCGCGAGTTGAACGCGTGGCGCCCGCCAGCCCCACAGCAGATAAGCCGCCTGGCACAGCAGCAAGGTCCACACGGGAGGCACCAGTGGTGCTTCCCAGAAGTCGAACGACACGGCCAGTGCCAGCACCATCGGCCAACGGTCGACCAACGTGCGCACCGGACTTTTCTCAGAAGCTGCCGGAGTCGGTGTCGAAACCCTCGTCGTCATGTGTCGAGAGTCGAAGAAACTCCTCGCAGAACCCATCCGTGCCGTGTCACGACTTCTCTGTGCGAAACGCACAGGCGGGCTATGTGTCGATCTCCGCCCACACGGTCTTGCCACCCACCATCCCGCGTGTGCCCCAGCAACGAGAGAGAGCGGCGATCAACATCAAGCCACGACCCCGTGAGTTCCCGAGCCGTGACTCACCCAGTTGCGGTAGCGCTGCCGGTGTGTGGTCGTCGACCTCGACTCGGATGTGGTCGACGTGCCGTTGCACTCTCACAGCGCGTGGTCCGGATGCATGTTCGTAGGAGTTGCTG
>JAVXWK010001151.1:0-11212 GCA_032230575.1 Pseudonocardiales bacterium
CCTGGTACTGCTTGAGCCGGAAGCCGAGGCCGAGGTTCTGGTACTCGGGCGCCACGGCGGCGAGCACCGAGCACTGCTTGACCTCGTCGTGCTCCGTGACGCCGGGGAACGAGAACACGAACCCGGCGAGATCGCCGTCCGCGGTGAACGCGCCGAGCACGAACCCGCCGTTCTCCTGCGCTGTCACCATGTCCAGCAACGGCACCTTGGCGATGTCCTCCTCGCCCCAGATGCGGCGCTGCAGTTCCTCGCACGCGGTGTACTCGTGGTGGCCCTCGACGCGGCGCAGCACGATCGTCTCGCCGCCGAGGGTGATCTTCTCCACGTCGGTGCTGCTGCTCGGTGTGATCGTCATGTCAGCTCCGCGAGTTCCAGGCCGGACAACGCGTTCACGACCCGGCCGAGCCGCGCGAGGCCGTCGGTGAGCAGGTCGACCGGCCGGGCGTAGGAGATCCGGACGTAACCGGGTGCGCCGAAGACGTCGCCCGGCATGAGCAGCAGCCGTTCCCGGTCGAGCAGTTCGGTGCAGAGCTGCCACGACGAGGTCTCGGGCAGGTCGACGCGGCAGAACGCGTACGGCGTGCCCTGCGGTTCGAGCGGCTGGAGCTGGGGGTGCCCGG
Organism: Pseudonocardiales bacterium; assembly: GCA_032230575.1. Lineage (GTDB taxonomy): Bacteria > Actinomycetota > Actinomycetes > Mycobacteriales > Pseudonocardiaceae > Lentzea. The sequence goes on from JAVXWK010001151.1 coordinate 621, forward strand.
TCGCCCACTCCCGGAACACCCGCCAGCCGTCGGTGAGCCGCTGCCCGTACTCGGCGAGGTAGGTCTCGCGGCGGCGCAGCACCGCCAGGCCGAGGTCCTCGAGCAGCGGCGAGTTGCTGATAGTGGTGTAGCGGCGGTAGTTCACGCACTTCTCGACCACGTCGGACGGCCCGACGAGCCAGCCGAGCCGCAGCCCCGGGAATCCGTACACCTTGGACAGAGAGCTGACCGAGCAGGAGCCGGGCACGTGGTGCACGACGCTGCGCTCGAAGTCCGTCAGGTACTCCTCGTCGTTGACCACCAGCGTTTTCGTCGCGCTCAGCGGTTCCCACTGCGCGTCGTCGAACGTCAGTCCGGTCGGGTTGTGCGGGCTGTTGAGCACGACCATGCGAGTGCTCTCACCGACCGCGGCCGCCGTCCGGGCGCCGCCGTCCGCGTCGCCGTTGGTCAGGTCGTAGTCGACGGTCTTCGTCGTCGCGCCGAACCGGGCGGGCAGGTCGAGCGTCTGCTGCCAGCCGGGGCCGCGGGCGACGACCTCGTCGCCGGGTTCGAGCAGCGCCGCGTAGAGCAGGTAGAGCGCCTCCTGGGCGCCGTGCGTGATCAGCACGTTCTCCGGGCGCACGCGGTAGAGCCCGGCGATCATCTCGCGGAGCTTCCCGGCGCCGCGGTCGACGTCGTAGCCGGCCTTCGTGGTCATCTCCGCGAGCAGCGGCTCGACGCTGTGCGCCTCCATGCCGCTGACCGCGAGGTCGACGTCGTACCGGCCGGCCGCCACGTCGAACAACCACTCCTGGGACCGGTAAGCGGGGACGGACATCTGAGGGCCTCCTTCAGGCACGGGACCGCAGGCGCCGCAACGCCGCGGCGACCTCGTCGTCGGACATGCTCTCCACGGTCTCGGCGAGATCGGGCTCGGCATCGGGCGCTTCGGCGGGCATCTCCTCGATCAGCTGCGCGAGCGACGCGACCGTGCCGGTCTGGAAGAGCTCCAGGACGGTGAGACGGGAACCCAGGTGGGCGTTGATGTCAGCGACCAGTTCGGTGGCGAGGAACGAATGCCCGCCCAGCACGAAGAAGTCGTCGTCACGGCCGACCTTCTCGACCTCGAGCCGGGCCGCCCACAGCCGCGTCAGCGGTTCCTCCAGCGGCGAGACGTCCTCGGTGGTCCTGCGCACCTGCTCGGGGATGTCCTCCTCGGGCTCCCAGCCGGGCAGCCGCGGCGCGGGCAGCTCGTCGAGCTTCTGCTCCGGGTGCCGGACCGCTTCGGCGAGGATCTCCTGGTAGGCCTGGCAGATCAGCTCGGCGCTGGCCTGGTCGATCCAGTCGGCGTTGTACTCGAACCGGGCGCTCAGGCCCTCGAGCTTCTCGTCGAGCACGAGCTCGAAGTCGAACCGCACGGTGTCGTTCGACATGCCGTCGCACCGCATCCGCACGTCGGGGCCGAACGGCGTCTCGCCACGCATCATCGGCGTGCCGCCGTAGCTGAAGATGGTCTGCGCGATGGGGTTGGACTGGCCGTTGCGCGTCGGCTTGATCTCCTCCACGAGCTTGCCGAACGGCAGGTCCGCGTGCTTGAGCGCATCGAAGGTGACATCGCGGACCTGGTCGACCAGCGTGCCGAACTCCGGGTTGCCGGCCAGCGAGGCGCGCAGCACGACGGTGTTGGTGAGACTGCCCGCGACCCGTTCGAACTCGGGCCTGTCGCGGCCGGCGAGCGGGGTGGCGACGGCGATGTCGTCGCGGCCGCTCAGCCGCATCAGCAGCACCTGGTAGGCGGCGAGCAGCACCATGAACACCGACGAGGAACGCTGCTTCGCGAGCTGGTCGGCGTTCGCGGCGGTGGACGGCTCGATCTGGAACGCGATCGTGCGGCCGTCGAGTCCTGGGCGTTTGGGGTGGTCGTAGGACAGACCGAGTCCGGCGTATCCGCGCACCTGCTCGCGCCAGTAGCCGAGCAGCTCTTCCACGCGGTCGCCGGTGATCTCCTTCTTCTGCCAGGTGGCGAAGTCGCCGAGCTGCACCGGGTTCGGGTCGAGCCGAGCCGGTTTGCCGGTGATTCGTGCCGTGTAGCACTTCGCGAGTTCTTCCACGACCACGCCGATCGATCCGCCGTCGGCGATGGTGTGCGAGGCGACCCAGACGAGCACGTGCCGCCGGCCGGCGAGCTTCTGCAGCTCGGCGGTCCACAGTGGACCGTTCTCCAGGTCGAACACCGTCCGTGCCAGTTCGAACTGCCGGCTGGCCGCCAGCGCGTCCGGCTCCTCGTACCCGCTGAGGTCGAACTGCGCGAGTTCTGCCTGCCGGTGCGGGTGAACGATCTGCCGCAGGCCGTCGGGCGTGGCCTCCAGGGTCGTCCGCAGCGCGTCGTGCCGTTCGATCACGTCGTTGAGGGCACCGGTGAGGGCGTCCACGTCGAGCGGCCCGTCGAAGGCGAAGCGGAACGGGACGTTGTAGTTCGGGACACCCGGTACCAGCCTGCTCAGGAACCACAGCTGCTCCTGGGCGAACGACGCGGGGATCGGCCCGCCGGGATCGGCGCGCGTGACCCGGTTCTCTCGTCCGGGTGTGCCCTGCCGCGCCTTGGCGACCAGTCGCGCCCGGTGCTCCGGCGTGAGCCGGGCGAGCCTGGCGACGGAATCGTTCACGGTTCCTCCTCGGCCGGTGTGTGGCTCAGTTGACGCGAAACTAGCCGCGAGGAGTTAGGAACCGGTTATGGCGCAATTATTTCCGCGCCGAACAGCACCTTGACCGCCGTTTCCGCACTCGTTCGGTCCTTTGTGGACTTGAGCGCGGTGAAGGCGGTGGTGAAGTCGCCTGTTTCCAGGGCGTTCAGCAGCTCGTGGTCCGGTTCGCCGGGTTCCTTCTTCGCCACGTTCCTGATCGCGGACTCGACCTGCTGCGGCTTGTGGACGGGGATGTCCGTGATGATTCGCGGGGTGGCCACGCGGTCGAGCCCGGCCAGCGCCACGCGGGCCCACAGCAGGTCCTTCGGGATCGCGTCGGCCGTGGTGATGACGGTGGCGTGCGGGTCGCTCATCAGCGTCTGGAGCAGTTCAGGGTTCGGATGCCGCTTCGTGAGGTGCGGTAACGACGTCAGTTCGGCGTGGCCGTGTGCCCGCAGTTCGTCGAAGTAGGTTTGAGCGGCCTCGTCGAACGGTTGCCCCGCGCGGGTGACGCCCTGTTTGATCACGGGCGGTCGTGGCCAGGACTCCGGGTCGGCGGTGGGTGGCCGGTCGGCCAGGGCGAAGCGGATCGGCAGGCCGGTGCGCCGGGCGAAGTCCAGGTCCGCCTCGGAGTGCGCCGGGTTGACCACCACCGCGCCGGTGCCGAAGTCCGGGCGGACCCAGCCGGCGGTCCAGACGCCGATCAGGTCGCCGGTCAGCGGATGGCGGGCGTAACGGCCGGTGAAACCGTCCGCGGTCGCGAGCGGGTGGCCGGGGTGCACCGCGATGGCGCACGCACCGGGCAACGGGGACCAGTCGGTGATGAAGGTGTCGACGGTACCGCCGTCCTGCAGCGGGAAGTGGATGATCGCGCCCGGGATTCGGCGAATCGCCTTGCGGTGCTTGGCGTCCACCTTCTCGCCCCACGACGGCCCGGTCAGCGCCGCATCGAGCGCGCGGGGTGTGGGAACCCAGTCGTCGCCCGGTACCGGCCCGGCCAACGCCGCACCCAGCACACGGGCAGCGGGAACGAAGTCCTCCTCAGAGCCGGAACACGTCCCGAAGAACGCCTCACGCCGGCGATGCGCCTCGGCCAGCGCGGCCATCCGCCCTCGCAACATGTCGTCGGCGGGCTCGCCAACGATGATGACGGCCATTCCTCTCCCTCCCGCAAGTACTGACGTCCTTGAAGGGCGCATTCATCTACCTGAGGTGGATGAATGCGCCCTTCATGGACCAGCCAGACCGTGCATACCGGCCACATCGGGCACATTGCCCACCGAGAAGCTCGTTGAGCGTCAGCGCGCGGCGCTCGCCGTCAGCCGGCGGTCGGTGGTTTCCAGGCGATGCAGCAACGATGCCAGCCAGGACGCGCGGCGTGGGATGTCGGCCAGGAGGACGTGTTCGTCGATCGCGTGGGCGCCGCCGCCGTCGGCACCGAGGCCGTCGATCGTCGGCACACCCGCCGCCGCGGTGACGTTGCCGTCGCTCACCCCGCCCACCGCCATCTCGGTCAGCTCCCAGTCCGCGCACTCCGCGGCCAGCTCGACCAGGGCCTCGACGGCCGCAGTGCGTTCCATCGGCACCTTGTGCACGCCGCCGGTGACGCGCACCGACGCGCGCGAGTCCGAGCGCCGCAGCGCGTGCACGGCCGAGTCCACCCGCGCGCCCTCTTCCGCGGTCCAGAACCGGCTCTCGAACAGCGCCGAAGCCCGCGCGGGCACCACGTTGCGGCCCGTACCACCGTCGACCTTGCCGACGTTCACCGTGGTCTCACCGTCGCTCAGACCGGCCAGCGCCGCAACCTGGTGCGCCAGCTCGACGACGGCGTTCACCCCGCCCGCGAAGTCGAGACCGGGGTGGGCGGCGCGGCCGGTCACCTCCAGGGTGTACATGCCGATGCCCTTGCGCCGCGTCTTCAGCGCGCCACCCGGTCCGCACGGCTCCAGCACCATCGCGCACCGGCTGCGCGCCGCCTCGGCCATGATCGCCTCTTGCGAACCGGGACTGCCGAGCTCCTCGTCGGCGTTCAGCAGCACGGTCACGTCGGGCGAGTCCAAAGAGGACAAGGCGGTCACGATCTGCACGAGTCCGGCCTTCATGTCGTACACGCCAGGCCCGCGAGCCACGCCATCGTCCACTGTGTACGGACGCTCCTTCAACGTGCCGCGCGGCCACACGGTGTCGACGTGGCCCAGCAACAACACCGGCGAACGCTGCGAACCGAACCGCGCGACCATCACCGGCGTTCCGGTCGATCCGGTGGACCGTACGATCCGGCCGCCGGCTTCCGAGAGCAAGCCGCCCAGCACATCCTGCACCGCGAGACAGCCGAAGTGGTCGTCGGACGGTGACTCCAGCTCCACGAGCTGCCGCAACAGGCTCATCGCAGCCTCCTCACGATGGCGTCGTGCACGTCCGCGACGCCGAGGCCGTGCAGGTCGAGGATCTGCTCGTACTCGTCGCTGCGCGTGCAGAACACGTCCGGCACACCGAACCGCAGCACGGGCACCGGCGCGTTCTCCAGCACCACGCCCGCGACCGCACTGCCGAGCCCGCCGAGTGCGTTGTGGTCCTCGTAAGTGACGATCAGCCCGGTCTCCCGAGCGGCTGCGACCACCGCATCGGTGTCGAGCGGCTTCAAGGTGTGCATGTTCAGCACCCGGCACGAGATTCCACGCGCCGCCAGCAAAGTCGCGACCTCGACAGCACGCGGCACGACCAGGCAGCCGGTCGCGATGATCGTGACGTCGGAACCCTCGCGCAACGTCACGGCCTTGCCGATCTCGAAGGCGTACTCGGACGAGTAGACCATCGGTGTGTCGCCGCGCGATGCCCGCAGGTACACCGGGCCCTCGATCTGAGCGGCGGCCTGTGTCGCGAGGTAGGCCTCGTAGGCGTCGGCGGGCGAGAGCACGGTGAACCCCGGCAACGCCGTCGTCACCGCGATGTCCTCGGTGCAGTGGTGTGTCGGACCGGCGAATCCACCGGAAAGCCCGGTGTAGTACCCGATGACCTTCACGTTCGCCTTCGGGTACGACAGGTCCACGCGCATCTGCTCGCACGCGCGCATCGACGCGAAGACGGCGAACGTGTTGACGTACGGGATGCGACCCGACCGCGAGAGACCGGCCGCGACGCCGAGCAGGTTCGCCTCGGCGATCCCGATCTGCTTGTAGCGGTCCGGGAACTCGGACCCGAACGGCACCGACGGCAACGCCAGGTCGTTCTCCAGCGAGTACACGCGTTCGTCGGCACGGGCCAGGTCGAGCTGCGCCACGCGGCACGTGGTGCGGCTCGAGGTGCCGTGCTCGGAAACCCAGGTGTCGAGTGACATCACGACCTCGCAAGCGCGGCGCGCAGAATGCGCCGCGTGTCGTCGACGGTGACGGGAACGGGGTTGAGTCCCAGGTGGAACCCGTCTGCCTGCACCTTCTCCACGAGAGCGGGCAGATGCTCTTCGGTGACGCCGACCTGCGCCAGCGTCGGGATCGGCAGCGAGGCGACCAGCGAGCGCACGAACTCGATGCCCGCCCTGCCCACTGCAATCGAATCGCCGGAAGAACGGACACCCAAAGCGCGCGCGATGTCCGCGAACCGGTCCGGCAGGTGCGGCAGGTTGTGCTCCATCGCGTCGGCGAGGAACAACGCCACACCAACGCCGTGGTGGACGTCGAAGAGCGCGTTCACCGCGTGTGCGAACGCGTGGTCCGCCGCGCCGCCGCCCTTCATCGAGATGCCCGCGGTCAGCGCCCCGGTCATCATCTGGTCGCGAGCGCGCAGGTCGTCGCCCCGCGCCACAGCCTCCGGCAACCAGCGGCTGATCGTCGAGATCGCCCGCAACGCCATCGCGTCCGCGAGCGGCTGCGACTCGACCGACGTGTACGCGCCGATGGCGTGCGCCAACGCGTCAACGCCCGAAGCAGCGGTCGGGCCGGCGGGCAGGGTCAGGGTGAGCCGGGGGTCGCACAACGCGACCTGCGCGGGCGTCGCGACGACGTGCATCTTGAACGCCCGGCTGCTGTCGGTGATGATCGCGCCCGCCACGACCTCGCTGCCGGTGCCCGCGGTGGTGGGCACCTGGACGAGCGGCGGAGGCGTTCCGGTCACCGCGCGGGCACCGTCCTCATAGGACGTGATGCAGCCGCCGTCGGCGACGATCACGGCCGCGGACTTGGCCACGTCCAGCGAACTGCCGCCGCCCACGCCCAGAATGCCGTCGCAGCCGAGGGTGCGATACATGTACGCGGCACCGGCGACGTGCTCTTCGGTCGGGTTGGTGCGCAGGTCGGAGAACACGGTGTAGGACACACCGGCGTCCTTGACCGACTTCAGCACCGGGTCGATCACGCCCGCGTCGAGCACGCCCTGGTCGGTCACCACGAGCACGTGTCCGACTCCCAGCGAGCGCAACGCCTCACCGGCCGCCGCGGCCGCGCCCGGTCCGTAGTGGATCTGCGGCACGAGGTGGAAGAAGTTCACCACAACCTGCTTTCCCGCTGCCACGGCTCGACGTAGTCGATCGTCGACGCGTACGCGCGCAGCTCGTCGATGTTGGAGAGGACCTTGGTGAAGGCGTCGCGGTAGCGCTCGACCGAGTCCGGGTCGCGCAACGACGCCATGCACAGCCGTTTGCCGACCACCAGCGACGACCGGATGATCTCCAGCGTCGCCGGGTAGTCCTCCTGCCGGTACGACTGGTCCCGCGAGGTCTTGCCGCACGTCCACGGACACCCCTGGCCGTAGCCGGTCTTCCGCTGGAACAACGTCTGCCCCGGCAGCGGCCGGTTCTGGTACGACATGACCTCGATGCCCTCGGCCAGCAACGCGTCCTGCACGGCCTGGCGGAACAGGCCGTTCGGCAGGCCCGCGGCCGAACCGTCGAGCAGCACCCGGAAGTGGTGGTAGACGTGCGTGCGATCGTCCGGCACGTGCGGGGCACGCACGCCGGGCACGTCGGCGAGCGCCTTCGTGAGCGTCCGCGCGCCCTCCTGCACCTGCGCGGTGTAGCCGTCGAGCCGGTCGATCTGGGTGCTGGTGAACGCGGCGACGATGCCGCTGAGCCGGTAGTTCCAGCCCATCGTGTGCGCGTTGTAGTCGCGTTCACCGTTCGCGCCGATCGTCTCGCCGAACATCTTCACGGCGTCCGCCCGGTTGCGCAGCTCCGCCGACGACGTGGTGAGCAGGCCGCCTTCGCCGGCCGTGGCGAGGTTCTTGCCCGCCATGACGCTGAACGCGGCCAGGTCGCCCAGGGACCCGGTGCGGCGGCCGCGGTAGGTCGCGGCGTGCGCCTGCGCGGCGTCCTCGATGACGACGAGGTCGTGCTTGCGCGCGAACGCGGTGATCGGGTCCATGTCGGCGGGCAGGCCGTGCAGGTGTACGGCGATGATCGCCTTCGTGCGGTCGGTGAGCTTCTCCTCCAGCAGCGCGGGATCGATCGTGAACGTGTCCGGCGAGACGTCGACGAACACCGGAACGCCCTGGTGGTGCAGCACGCAGGTGGCCGACGCGAGGAAGCTCAGCGCCGGCACCAGCACCTCGTCACCGGGACCGACACCCGCGGCGGCCACGGCGGCGTGCAGTGCCGCGGTGCCGCTGTTGACCGCGATGCAGTGCTCCGCTCCGACGTAGGAAGCCCACTTCCGTTCCAGCTCGGGCACCCTGGTGTCGTTGAGCCAGCTCAGCTTTCCGCTCAGCAGCGTGTCGGTGACGGCCTGGACGTCGCGGTCCTCCACGATCGGCCAGCGGCTCTCGTCGACGCCCTCGGGCACGGCCGGAGCGCCACCGAGCACGGCGAGCGCGGTCACGACAGCACCTGCAGGTCGCGCGGCACCCGCCTGTCCGTCAGCACCTCGCAGCCGGTCTCGGTGACGACGACGGTCTCGCTGAACCCGACGTGGCCGTTCAGCTCGGGCACGATCAGCGACGGCACCAGGTGGAACACCATGTTGGGGCGCAACACCGTCTCGTCGCCGGGGTGCAGGTTCATGATGTGACTCTCGTTCCAGCCGGGCGGGTAGCACACGCCGATCGAGTAGCCGGTCTCGTGCGTGTGGTCGCCGAACCCGTGCGCCAGGATCGCCTTGCGCGCGGCCGCGTCCACCTCACCGGACGTCGCGCCGGGGCGGATCGTCGCGATCGCCGTCTCCAGCGCGTCGATCACGGCCGTGGCCCGCCCGGTCACCGACGGCGGAGGCGTGCCGATGAACCCGGTGCGCATGTTCGCCGCGCTGTACCGCTTGACGCAGCCGGAGAACTCCAGGAACACGATGTCCCCGTCGCGCAGCTCGCGTCCTTCCCACGTGCCGTGCGGCAGGCCGGACCGTTCACCGCTGATGACGTACGGCGGGCTGCCCGGGTACTCGCTGCCGTGCCGCAGGGTCGCCGCGTACACGGCGGCGGCCACGTCGTTCTCGGTCTTGCCCGGCCGTGCCTCCGCGAGTGCCTCGACCATTCCGGCCATGGCCGCGTCGGCGGCCTTCCGGATGAACCCGAGCTCCGCGTCGGACTTCACCAGCCGGGCGGACTCGACCAGGCCGGTGCCGTCGACCCACCGCACATCGCCTAGCGACTCCATCAGCCTGCGGTAGGTGCGGATCGGGAAGAAGTAGCCACCCTCCTCAATGGACAGAGTCTTGCCCGCGACTCCGAGGCCGCGCACGGTGTCCACGGTGACCTGCACCGGGTCGTCGGTCACTGTGTAGTCGACGTGCCGGTCGAGCCACGACAGTCGTTCGACGTTGATGCGCTCCTCGCGGTAGGTCAGCAGGAGCGGCTCGTCGTCCACCGGCACCATCAGCACCTGGTACATGTAGTAGCCCAGCGTCGTGTAGCCGGTGAGGTAGTAGATGTTCTCCGGGACGCTGACCAGGGCGATGTCGACACCCCGCTCGGCCATTCCCTTCCGCACGGTGTCGAGTCGTTCCCGGTACTCGTCCAGGGAGAACGCCAAGTTGTCGTTGTCGCGCATGTCTCAGCTCCTGCTGAACTCGAGAAAGTTGTGTCGTGGGCCGTCTCGCCGCACGAACTGCTCGTCCTGCCACTCCCACACCCAGCCGGACCGCCTGCGCCCTCCGTACGGCGCGAGCGGCATCTTGCGCCGGTGGGACAACCACGTGTCTTCGACGAACACCTGCCCGTGGCTGCGCCCCAGCCGTTCCGCGACGCCCGCGACCCGCCCGAACGCGGTCGCGGACAACCCGTACGGCGAGCTCTCCGCCAGCTCCAGCGCCTCGGGGATCGACCCGACCCGCTGGATCGCGATGACCGGCCCGAAGGTCTCCTCGCGCATGATCTTCATCCGGTGGTCCGCCCCCGCCACCACGATCGGCGGCACGAGCACACGCTCCTCGCCGTTGACGTTCATCGGCCTGCGCAACCCGGTGCTGAGCACCACGGCGCCCTGGGCGACGGCGTCCTTCAGCTGGTCGTCGATCCGTTGCGCCACAGCGGGTGCGAGCGGCCCGACCTGCGTCTCGGCGTCCTCGGGAGCACCGCTGTTGAGCTGGCGCACGAGGTCGATCACTCGTTCCACGAAGTCGTCGTACGCCGCGGACACCACGTAGAACCGCTCCGGCGAGGTGCACGCCTGTCCGGCGTTGAACATGCTCGCCTCGACCGCGGCCGCGGCTGCCTGCTCCACCAGAGCCGGGCACAGCACCAGGAACGGATCCTTGCCCGGTCCCTCGAACACGAACTTCGTGCCGGTGACGCGGGCGATCGCCTCGTAGTCGGCGGCCCAGGCGTCGTCGCCGAACGCCATGAGCGCGTCGATCTCGGGCTGGCGCATGGCGTGCGCGACGAACCCGGCGCCGTCGTACCTCCCGGCGTCGCGGTCGAGGAACGCCGCGACGGTGTCCGACGGCCAGTCGGCGTGCCCGTAGCCCGCCTTCAGGTCGGCATGGTGGATCTCCACCTCGCGCAGGCGCA
>JAVXWK010001152.1:0-22248 GCA_032230575.1 Pseudonocardiales bacterium
CCATCTTCATGCTCTCGAGGACCACCACCGACGCGCCGGCCGCGACCTCGTCACCCACCGCGACGGGGGTGGCAACGACGAGCGCGGGAGCGGGCGACCGGAGCATGCCGCCCTCGTCGCGCGTGACGCGGTGGGTGACCCCGTCGACCTCCACCTGGTGGACCACGCCGTGCGTGCCGGTGACGACGCGGAAGCGCTCGCCGTTCACGGTGATCTGGCCGACGTGGTGGTCGAACCGCTCGACGTCGACGTCTCCGGTCAGCACGACATCGGAGTCGGCGGCGGACACACCGACGCGGTACTTCGCGCTACCGACGCGGGCGACCTGAACGATGTACGGCTGGCCGCGCAGCACGAACTCCAGCTTGACCGCGCCCTCGTGGTTCGTGCGCGGCTGACCACCACGCGACGACGCCAGCAGCTCGGTGCGGTTGATCTGCTCCTCGTCCTCGTACACCTCGATACCCGCGGCGGCCAGCGCGATGGCGGAGTGGCGGTGCGAGATCAGGCCGCCCTCGGCACGGACGCGGTCGATCCACGACGTGTCGGCCGAGCCGTCGATCACGGCGGGCTCGTCGAGCAGGTCCAGCACGAAGCTCTTGTTCGTCGTGCCGCCCTCGATGATCACGGTCGTCTCGGCCATGGCGCGGCGCAGCTTGCCGAGCGCCTCGTCGCGGTCGCGGCCGTACGCGATGATCTTCGCGATCATCGAGTCGAAGTCGGACGGGATCTGCGACCCCTCTGCCACACCGGTGTCGACCCGGATACCGGGCCCGGCGGGCAGCTCCAGACGGACGATCGTGCCGGGGCACGGCGCGAAGTCGCGGTCCGGGTCCTCGGCGTTCAGGCGGGCCTCGACCGCGTGGCCGAGCTCGGCGGGCTTCTCGCCGGAGAGCTTGCCGCCACCGGCGACGTGCAGCTGCGCCTTGACCAGGTCGAAGCCCGTGGTGATCTCGGTGATCGGGTGCTCGACCTGCAGGCGGGTGTTGACCTCCAGGAACGCGAAGAGCTTCTCACCGGGGTGGTAGAGGAACTCGACGGTGCACGCGCCGCGGTACCCGACGGCGTTCGCGAGCCGCTCCGCCGACGCCTTGAGCTCGTCGACCTGCGACGGCTCCAGCACGCAGGACGCGGACTCCTCGATGATCTTCTGGTTGCGCCGCTGCACCGAGCAGTCGCGGACGCCGAGCGCCCACGCCGTGCCCTGGCCGTCGGCGATGACCTGCACCTCGACGTGCCGGGCGCCGGTGACCAGGCGCTCCAGGAACATCACGCCGGAGCCGAACGCGCGCGCGGCCTCCTGGCTGGTGCGGTCGAAGTTCTCCTCGAGCTCCGCGGGCGTGGTGATCTTGCGGATGCCGCGGCCACCACCACCGGCGGTCGCCTTCAGCATCAACGGGTAGGTGACCTCGTCGGCCACCTTCAGCGCGTGCTCGAGGTTCTCGACAGCGCCGCGCGACCACGGCGCGACCGGGACCCCGACCTCCTCGGCGATCAGCTTCGAGCCGATCTTGTCACCGAGCTTGCGCATGGCCTCGGCGGACGGGCCGACGAACGTGACGCCGACCTTCTCGCACAGCTCGGCGAACTCCGGGATCTCGGCGACGAAGCCCCAGCCGACCCACGCGGCGTCGGCCTTGGTCTCGACAAGCGCCTGCTCCAGCACCTTCAGGTTGAGGTACGGACGGTCAGCCGCCAGGCCGAGGTTGTAGGCGAGGTCGGCTTCCCTGACGAAGGGCGCCGACTTGTCGACATCGGTGTACAGGGCGACGGTCTCGATCCGTTCCCCTGACTCGGCGGCGAGCTCACGGACGGCGTGGATCAGCCGCATTGCGGCTTCCCCGCGGTTGACGATCGCTACACGACTGAACAACGACTTGACTCCTCGCGGACGCACAAACCTCAGCGGCAGTCGCCGCTCAATCGATGTACACACTCTCGTCTACTACCCGGTAGGAGAACCGCTAGATCGAAGCGAGTTGAGCAGCGTGCTTTGTATGAAACCAACAAGCAACCAGGTCCTCGGCACAGAATCACTTGAGCCCGTGGCCGAACTCACCACCCGGTCCCGGCCTCGGTCGCGACCACTCGATGCCGGCGGCGAACACGAGCGGTAGTGCCGTGATCACCAAAGCGGCTCTCACCGGCAGCGCGTCGGCCAGGACTCCCCCGGCCGGCGCACCCGTGGGCTGCCCGATTCCGAAGGTCACCACGCGTCCCACCAGGTTGACTCTCCCCTGCAATCGGTCCGGTGTCACCAGCCGGCGCGCGGTCAGTCCGTTGACGATCACGATCGTCGACGAGCGCGGGCAGCGCGACGCCCGACATCTCGGAGCCGGCCGTCGAGATCACCCTGGCGAGCCAGAGCTTCCCGGACTCGCGGTCGGCCCGGAGCGTCGGTTGATCAGGATTGCGGAACTCGGATCACATCCCCGGGGTGGATCACGTTGGGGTTCGTGATGATGTGCGGGTTCGCGCGGACCAGGCGCGTGTAGAGGTTGGCGTTGCCGTAGTAGTGCAGGCTGATGGCGGACAACGTGTCGCCGGGCTTGACCGTGTACTCCTGGTAGACGCGGTAGCCGGGCACGATCCGCGGGCCGTAGACCACCGGCACGATGATCTTGTCGAGTTCGGCGCCGTCCTTGGGCGACACCCAGAACACCTCGACGTAGAGCCGGTCGAGTGCGAACGACGCACCGGACACGTCGACACTCACCTGGAACTGCCCGTGACCGCCCGTGCCGTCGCCTGCCACGAACCCGCCGACGACCTCGTCGTGACCCTCGTGGACGCGGTAGTTGAACTGCGCCTCGAACGCACCACCCGCGGTACCGGCGATCTGGAGGTGGCTGCCGACGAGGCCGTGCGGACGCGGTTGCTGAACATCGATGGACATGTAGTCCCCCTTCCACCCAGGTAGTCGTGGAACGGGAGGAGGTCGTTGCCCCGGGTCACCCCGGTGGCGCAACCGCTGGTGGTGGAGGACGGAGTCGAACCGCCTTCGCGCGTGGCTCCCGTTTTACAGACGGGCGGGGCTCCACAGCCCCATCTCCACCATTGTGCGAACTCATTTCCCATGCCTCTGAGCTGCGACGATGGCTCTATCTTGAGGCTGCGAGCGGGTTCGGCTCAACCGATTATTCGAAACAATGCTCTTGACGGGAGCGATATCCGGGACGTGAAGGTGGTGGGGCGGAGCCGCGAGCTCGCGCTGGTGCGGTCCTGGGTGGCGGCGGAGACGGGCGGGCTGGTGCTGTGCGGCGGTGAGCCCGGCATCGGCAAGACGCGGCTGGCCCAGGAGCTGGCCGGGCAGGCGCTCGCGGTGGGCCGTGAGGTCGTGTGGGGGCACTGCGTCGAAACCGAAGGGGCACCGGCGTTCTGGCCGTGGCGGCAGATCCTGAAGGCGGCGGGTGCCGATGCCGATCTGGTGCTGGTGCACGACGCCGAGGTGCCGCAGGACAGGTTCCGGGTGTTCGACGCGGTCGCTTCGGCGCTGGACCGCGACGGCCTGGTGATCGTCGTGGAGGACGTGCACTGGGCCGACCAGGCGTCATTGCTCGTGCTCGCCCATCTCGCCACGCAATTGCGGTCCGTGCTGATCTTCGCGACGTTCCGGGACCCGTGCCCGGCCGTCGCGGACCTCATGCGCTCCGCCGTCCGGATCGATCTGCACGGCTTGTCCTCCGACGAGGTGGCCGAACTGGTCGGGGCTGAGCACGCCGCGGTGGTCACGTCGCTGACCAGCGGGAACCCGTTGTTCGTCACGGAGATCGCTCGCGCTGTCGACGACGGCACGTGGCGCCCGGACCAGCCGCCGCGCAGCGTCCGCGACATCGTCACCGGGCGGCTCGCGCGGCTGTCGGCCGATGCCCGGGAGCTGGTGCGGACGGCCGCGTTGATCGGCCGCGACTTCGACCTGGACCTCGCCGCCGCCGCGTCCGGGCTGCCGATCAGCGCGTTGGACGAGGCCTCGACGTTGATCGACGCCACGGGGCACCGGTTCGTGCACGCGCTGACCCGTGACGCCGTGGAGGCCTCTCTCACCACGGCCGAGCGGCGGACGATCCACCGGCGGATCGCCGAGGCGATGGCCGGCAGCACGCACTACGCCGACGTCGCCCGGCACTGGAGTGGTTGTGGCGCGACGTCAGAAGCTCGTGTGTGGACGATTCGCGCGGCCGAGGACGCGGTGCGGCGGCTGGCCTACGAGGAAGGTGCGCGGCTTTATCGCGCGGCAGCGGCCATCGAGGACAGCTCCGAGGTGCGGGTTGCCCTGGGCCGAGCGGTTTACTTCGCGGGTGATCTCGCGGGATGCGTCGAGGCCGCCCAACGTGCCGCCGAGCTGGCCTCGACGCCGGAGCAGATCGCCGAGGCCGCGCTCGTGCTCGAAGCCGCACCGGGTGCCGGGGTGAACGCGGTGGCGACTCCGTTGTGCGACAACGCACTCCGGCAGCCGGTCAGCCCCGCGACGCGAGCGCGGCTGCTCGCCCAGCGCAGCCACCTCGCGTTCTACCGCGGTGAACAGCACCGCCTCGACGAGCTCAGCCGCGAAGCCCTCGACCTGGCACGCGAGAGCGGCGACGACCGCGCGCTCGCCGAGGCCCTGCACGCCCGGCAGGAAGCCTGTCCCGGTCCGTCCGGTCGCGCGGAACGACTCGGGCTCGCCACCGAGATGATCGACCTCGCTCACCGCACCCGCAGCCCGCGCGGCGCGATGTGGGGCTCGATGTGGCGGATCCACGCGTTGATCGAGAGCGGCGCACTCGCTGCCGCACAAGAGGAACTGCCCGCGCTGCGACTGGCATGCGACCGAGTCGGCGGCGCGGTTCCGTTGTGGCACCTGGAAGTCGTGACGGCCTGTCTCGCTCAGGCACAGGGCCGGTTCGCCGAGGCCCGTGAGGTCGGCAGGCAGGCTTTCGACCGCATGCGGGTGATCGAACGCGAACCGGCGTCCGGCGCGTACTTCGCGTTGCAGTGCGGGCTCGCGTGCCACCTCGGCGTCACCGAGGACGGCTTGGAGCTGGCCCGCCACTTCCACGACCCACCGCCGCGGTTCCGGCTGATGTCGAAGCTGACGCGCGCGTTCCTGTTGCTGCGCGCCGGTTTCCGCGACGAGGCGCTGGAGTGGTACCGCCGCGCCGGCCCGATCGCCGAGTGGGACCTGCCCGCGTTCTTCGTGGTGCCGGGCCTGGTCGACGCCGTGCTCGTCACGTCCGGGCTGGGCCTGCTCGACGACCTCGCCCAGATCCTGCCCCGGCTGGAGGTGTTCCGCGGCGAGCACGCGGCCGGCAACGGCGTCGCCTACATGGGTCCCGCGTCACTGGCGATCGGCCGCGGTCAGCTCGCCCTGGGCCGGTACGAGGACGCCGCCCTGGAGCTGGGCACCGCCGTCGACGAGGCATCGCAGGCAGGTGCCCCGGCGTTCGCGGCCGAAGCTCGCTGGCACCTCGCGGCCGCGTTGCGCGCGTTGGGCAAAGACCCCGACACCGTGCAGCGATCCGCCGAGCGCGCCATCCGCACGCTGGGCATGACCGCCTTCACCGTCACGGAGCTGAGCAGCCGCGAGCACGAGGTCGCCCGCCTGGTCACCGACGGCCTGACCAACCGGCAGATCGCCCGGCAGCTCGTGATCTCCGAACGCACCGCGCAGAACCACGTCCAGCACATCCTGACCAAGCTCGGTTTCAGCACCCGCAGCCAGATCGCGGCGTGGATGAGTACCCGTCCGAGTACTCCGGCGGATGGCTGACCAGCGCGAACTTCCTAGGTTTGAGCCACTCGACCTCAGGAGGAACACCATGTGGCTCACCATCGCGACCCCGCCCACCGACTCGCTCGAGAAGCTCGACCAGATGATGGGCTCGTTCACCCCGGACGGCCTGCGCGCCCGCTACGCCTGCCAGGCCGACGGCAAGTTCCAGATCATCGCCGTGTGGGAGTCGAAGGAGCACGCCGAACGCTTCTTCCAGGAGACCCTCGGCCCCGTCATCGCCCGCGTTCTCGGCCCGACGCCCGCAGGAGGCCCCGCCCTCAACACCGGCATGGAAGTGCTGCGGGAGTTCGTGCCCGCCCTCAGCTGAGCGCTCGCACGATCCTCAGCACCGTCGCCCGGCTCGGCTTCTCGCCCGGCGTGAGCAACGCCAGCTCGTCGGCCAGCACCGCCTCCCGGATCTCCGCGTCCCGGCCGGGCAGCTCGGACCTCAGTGCCGCCACCAGACGACCCCGCAGGGCCCTGCCCTCGGCGTCGTCGCCAGGTGACAGCCGCCAGTGGGCGCGCAGGATCCGTGCCGCGACGTCCTCGCCCCCGACCGCCCAGAGCAGGCGGATCATCCGGTCGGCGAGGCCCATGTTCCCCACACTGCGGTCCGGTGGTTGCGCTCGCAACCGCCGGACCGGCCAATCAGGCGTCGAGCCGTTTCCGCTGCTCGTCGTCCAGCACGAGGTCGAGCGCGCCGAGGCACTCGTCGAGCTGGCTCACCGAGCTCACCCCGAGGATCGGCAGCACCGGAGGGTCGCCGCCCAGCAGCCACGCCAGCACCACCTGGTTCGGCGTCGCACCCAGTTCCTCAGCCACCTCGGCCAGCACTGTGAGCCGCCGCCTGCTGTCCTCGTGGTCGTACTGCTCGGGCAACGGCCGGTCGGCACGGGTGTACGCGCCGGACAGCAGCACCGAATAGCCGAGCACGGTCACGTCAGGCTCCGTGCGCGCGTAGTCCAGCATCTCGTCGCTGATGTGCGGATTCGCGCCGAAGTCCGCACCCGGTCGCGGCCGCAGGTAGGTGTGCCGCTGCTGGACCGCCGTGAACCCTGGGACTCCTCGAGCCTTGGCGATCTCCCGTGCCGCGGCGACGCGCCACGCCGCGTGGTTGCTGAGACCGGTGACCCGGACCAGCCCGTCGGTCACCAACTCCCCGAACGTGGCCACGGTGTCGTGCAACGGCGTGCGGCGGTCCTCGATGTGCGCGTAGTACACGTCGAGGTGGCCGGTGCCGAGGCGGCGCATGCTGGCCGTGAGCTGCGCGCGGACGACCTCCCGCGACAGCCCCTCCGCGTGCTCCGGCCACGCCGCTCCAGGCGGATCGGGCAACGCGCCGACCTTGGTCGCCAGTACGAGCTCGTCCCGGATGCCGCGCGACTCGAGCCACCGGCCCAGCAACGCCTCGCTCTCCACGCCGGTGCCGCCGTCCACCCAGAACGAGTAGGTGTTGGCGGTGTCGATGAACGTGCCACCCGCCTCGACGAACCGGTCGAGCACGGCGAACGCCCGCTGTTCGTCCACGGTCGTGCCGAAGTACATCGTGCCCAGGCACAACGCACTCACATCAAGTCCTGACATCAAGCGCTGTTCCACGTCACTCCCCGTCGAGCCGGAAAACCGCGGTGAAGCCGGTGTGCCGCTCGATCTCGTCCAGCGGCGCGCCTGGATCGAACGGCAGCTGTGGATCCCGGTAGTCGATCTGCGGCAGGTAGGTGGCGAGCGCCACGGCGGCCTCGTGTCCTTCCACCAGAACCGGAGCGCGCTCGACGTGCGCGCCGGTCGGCCCGTCCCGTTCGACGCGGCACCGGCCGGCGGCGACGAGGTTGCGCACCCAGTCGCGCGCACGGGTCGCCGAACAGATGTAGAGGCGACCGTCGATCGAGGTCACGTTGACCCCGAACGGCCGCGGCTTCCCGCTCGTCCGCCCTGCCACGTCGATCACCCTCGGCACCGGCCGCCGGTCCCGATAGGGCGGCACCGGTTGCGAGCGAAGCTGTTCCAGCATCTCCATCGACCACTCCCCCAAGAAACGGTCCAACGGTCCATTTTCTGGCGCTACGATACGGTCCAACGGTCCATTTCGACAAGGGGGAACCCGGTGAGCGAACGCGCCGACGTCATCCGCAACAGGGCTGCCGTCCTCACCGCGACGGAAGCACTCTTCCGGCAGGACGACCGGGTCACCCTCGCCCGCGTCGCCGAGCGGGCCGGCGTGGGCAAGGCGACGGTGCTGCGCCACTTCGGCGACCTCAACGGCCTGGTCGACGCCGTCCTCGCCCCCAAGGTCACGGCTCTGCGCAACGAGGTGTGCGAGGGGAACCCTCCGCTCGGCCCCGGCGGCTCACCTGAGGAACGCCTGCACGCCTACTTGGACGCACTACTGGACTTCACGCTCGACCAACGCGCTCTCATCCGCGCGCTCGAACACCGGCGCCCGCACGCCTACTACGCGAACCCGGCCAGCCAGTTCTGGATCGCTGAGCTCGCCACGCGGTTGCACGACGTCCATCCCGGCGCGGACACCGACTATCTGGCCAACGCGGTGTTCACGGCGTTGCGCGCGGACGTCGTCGACTACCTGCGCACCGAACGGCACATGAGCGTCGACCGCATCCGCGCCGGCGTGCACGCCCTGGCCTCGAACCGTCCGAAGTAGACGGTCCGAGGCAGGCGGTCCGAGGCAGGCGGTCGGACTACTTCTTGCCCGAGAACAGCGCCTTCACCTGGTTGCCCCGCCGACGCAGGCCCCACTTCGTCACGCGGATCAGCGCCTCGCGGACGATGTTGCCGCTCATCTTCGACTCGCCGAACTCGCGCTCCAGGAACGTGATCGGCACCTCGCGCACGCGGAAGCCGAGCTCCAGGGTCCGCCACAGCAGGTCGATCTGGAAGCAGTAGCCGGCCGAGGCGACCGAGACGAGGTTCAGCTTGCGCAGGGTGTCCGCGCGGAACGCCCGGTAGCCGCCCGTCATGTCCCGGATCGACGCGCCCAAGGCGAGCCGCGAGTACAGGGAGCCGCCCAGCGACAGGAACTTGCGCTTCGCCGGCCAGTTCACGACCTCGCCACCCGGCACCCAGCGCGAGCCGAGCACCAGATCGGCCTGCGGCAGCGCGTCCAGGAGCCTGTGCAGCTGCTCCGGGGCGTGTGAGCCGTCGGCGTCCATCTCGCAGATGACGCCGTACTCGCGGTCGAGCGCCCACTGGAAGCCCGCGACGTACGCGGCGCCCAGGCCGGCCTTCTCGGTGCGGTGCATCACGTGCACGCGGTCGTCGGCGGCGGCCATCTCGTCGGCCAGCTGGCCGGTGCCATCGGGGCTGCCGTCGTCGACCACCAGCACGTGCACGTCGGGCAGTGCCGTGTGCAGTCTCTTGACGATCTTTCCGATGTTGTCCCGCTCGTTGTACGTCGGGATCACCACCAGCACCTGCCCGAGTTCCTGGTCAGGCTGCTGCGCCATTCGAGTCCTTCCGTCGTCGTGTGAAGCCCAGCGCCAACGCCACAAGGCCCGCAGCGGTCAGCACCCACTCGGGCCAGGCTCCTAGCCAAGTCGCCAGCGTAGTCTGTGACCTCAATGGCAGTGTCGCGACCAGGGCGTCCGGCACGAAGAGGCCAGTCTTTTGAGTGACGGAACCGTCGGGCTGGACGATCGCGCTGACCCCGGAGGTGGCCGCCACGATCACCGCCCGGCCGTGCTCCACCGCACGCACCCGTGACATGGAAAGCTGCTGGTAGGTCATCTCCGTGTACCCGAACGTGGCGTTGTTCGTCGGGATCGCGATGATCGTCGCGCCGGCCGTCACGGAGTCGCGGACCACTGAGTCGAACGCCACTTCGTAACATGTGTCAAGTGCGACCTTCGCGGGCCCCATGACGAAACCGTCCGGGTCCGAACCGGCCTGGAACACCCCCGCGCGGTCCACCTCGGAGGCGAACAGCCGGAAGAACGAGCGCATCGGCATCGTCTCGCCGAACGGCTGCAGCTTCCGCTTGGTGTAGGTGTCGGTCGGCCCCTTCTCCGGATCCCACAGCACCACCTGGTTGCGCGGCAGCCCGTCGCCCCGGTCGACGACGACGGCGCCCACCGCGATCGGCGCCTTGATCGCCTTCGCGGCCGCGTCGATCACCGCGGCGGCGTCGCCGTTGCGGAACGGGTCGATGTCCGACGAGTTCTCCGGCCAGATCACGATGTCCGGCTGCTTCACCTTGCCCGCCGCGACGTCCGCGGCCAGTTCCACGGTCTTCTTCGCGTGGTTGTCGAGCACGGCCCGGCGCTGCGAGTTGAAGTCGAGCCCGGCGCGCGGCACGTTGCCCTGGATCGCGGCGACCGTCACGGTCCCCGCGGAGGCGTCCACCCCGACCGGCACCACGAACCCGACCAGCAGCGGCACCACGAACAACGGCGCGCCGAGCTTCCAGTTCCTGAAGACCCAGAACAGCCCGAACCCGGTCAGCACCACCGCGAACGACACCAGCGGCGCCCCGCCGAGCGACGCCAGCGGCAGGAACCACCCCTCCGGCTGCCCGAACGCGATCTTGCCCCAGGTGAAGCCGCCGAACGGGAACACGCCGCGCAACGCCTCGTCCGCCACCCACAGGCACGCGGCCCACAACGGCCAGCCGGGCACGCGCGAGATCGCTGACATCGCCGTCGTGCCGATCGAGATCATCAGCGCACACGCGAGCGCCAGCGGCAGCCACGCGATCAGCCCGACGAACTCCCCGGTCCAGCGCAGCAGCGGCACCATGAACCCGAGCCCGAACAGCAGCCCGTAGCCGAACCCGGCGCGCGCACGCTTGTCGTGGATCACACGGGCCAGCAGCGCGAACCCGACCGGCGCCAGGAACCACAGCGGACGAGGCGGGAAGCTCAGGTAGACCAGCACTCCGCCGGCGACGGCGAGTGCCACGCGCGACAACAGCGGCAAGCTCAGTTTTCGCCTGCGCGCGGGCAATTCCGACGATTCCGGCGCGATGGGGGGTGCGACCACCCGATCAGCCTACGAGGCCAGGAGTACACAGGACGTCATGACCTATGTCGATCTAGTGTTGCAGCACCTGTCGACGGAGGGAGACCGCGACGCCATCGTGGGCGGCGACACCCGCCTCACCCGCTCTCAAGCCCGCGACCTGCTGTTCCGCCTGGCAGACGGACTCACCCGCCGCGGCATCGAACGCGGTGACGGCGTGGCGGTGTACGTCGGCAACACCCCCGAGGCCGTCCTGCTGAACCTCGCCGTCCACCTGCTCGGAGGACGGCTGGTCTACGTGCCGCCGGAGCCCGGTCCCGCCGAGCTCAAGGCCCTCGTCGAACGCGCCGAGGTCGCCGCGGTCGTGGTCGACCCGTCGTTCGGCACGCAGATCGACGGCTGGCACCTCCAGGACCTCCCCGGCGACCCCGTCGAACGCGCCCCCGCGCCGGACTTCGCCACCGTCATGTACACCGGCGGCACGACCGGGCTGCCGAAGCTCGCGGTGCACCGGTCCGACAAGACCGGGCTCTGGGAGACGCGGGCGAGCCGGCCTCCCATGAACATCCTGTCCAACACCCTCATCACCCACGGCAGTGGTGCCGGTACGGCGCAGACCGCGCTGCTCACCGGGTCGAAGCTCGTGCTGGGGCCGTCGAAGTTCGACGCGGACACGTTCGTGCGCCTGGCCCGCGACGAGCAGATCAACATGACGATCTTCGTGCCGCCGATGATGTACGAGGTCCTCGACCACCCGGACTGCCCCGGCCCGCAGTTCCACGTCATGGTCGGCGGGTCGCCGCTCGCCCCGAAGCGCCTGCGGCAGGCGATCGAGAAGTGGGGCCCCGTCGTCAACCAGGGGTACGGCATGACCGAGGCCCACGCCATCACGATGATGCCCGCCGCCGAGGTCGACCTCGACCGTCCGGACACCCTGCGCACGGTCGGCAAGCGGAACCCGCTGATGGAGGTCGAGGCCCGCGACGGCGACATCTGGGTGCGCGGCCCGTTCGTCATGGAGGGCTACTGGGGCGAGCCGACGCTCGAGGAGTCCAGCGACGGCTGGTTCAACACCGGCGACATGGGTTACTTCGACGAGGACGGCTTCCTGTACCTCAACGACCGCAGCAAGGACGTGATCGTCACCGGCCGGACCTCGGACAACGCCTACTCACGCCTGCTCGACGACTTCCTCATCACGCTTCCGGGTATCCGCCAGGCGGCAGCGGTCGCGCAGCCGGACGAGGCGCTCGGCGAGGCGGTCCACCTGTTCCTCGTGACGGACCAAGATGTCGATTTCGACAGCATTCGCGATTCGGTCGTCGCCGAACTGGGTGAGCTCTACCAGCCCAGAGGGTTCACCATCGTGCCCCAACTGCCCTTGACGAAGGTCGGAAAGGTCGACAAGCGCAAGCTTCGCTCCCTGTTTCGGTAAGGTTCGGAGTAAATCAGGAGGTGACGGATGCCCCGTCCAAGCGTGGAAGCCGAACGCAAGGCGCAGATCCTCGCGTCCACCTGCAAGGTGATCGCGGCAGAGGGCTTCCGCCACCTCCGGGTGTCCGACGTGGCCAAGGACGCCGGCGTGTCCGGCGGCACGGTCCACTACTACTTCGAGACCAAGCGCGAGCTGACCGACGCGGCGTTCGAGCACTGCTTCGAACTGTCGGTGAGCCGCCGCCGCTGGATCCTCGAGTCCGACGAGCCGCCGCTGTCCCGGCTGCGCATGGTCGTCGAGTCGTACCTGCCGGAGGGCGCGGAGACCGTCGAGGCGTGGAAGGTCTGGGCCGAGCTCTGGGTCGAGGCCATCCGCAACCCCGAGCTGCAGGAGCTCAACGAGCGCTTCTACGGCGAGTGGCGCGACATCGTGGCGAGCATCTTCCGCGACGGCCAGCGCTCCGGCGACATCCTCTCGCCCGGCGACCCGGTCGAGCTGGCGAACATGATGGTCAGCATGCTGGACGGGCTGGCGCTTCAGGTGCTGGCCGGTTCGAAGGCCATGACGGTGGACGCCATGCGCACGACCTGCCTGAGGTTCGTCGACCAGCTCTCCACCGCGTCCGTCGGGTAGCTCAGCCCGCTGGTCAGCACGCACAGCACGATCAACAGTGCCACCGGCGTGCGCGTGAAACCGAGGAACAGCAACCCTTTCGGCACCGGCACGGTCTCCGCGAACCGCTGCGCCTCGCTCAGCAACAGCCCCGCGAACATCAGGAACACCACAGCGAGCGGCAGCGTCCGCCCGATCGTTCCCACCGCGATGAGACTCGTCGCCGACACGACGACGAGCCCGGCCGTGAACCACCAGTGGTGCGGCGTGTGCTCGGCGCCCTTGGAGCTGCGCGCCATCAGCCAGTCGCCGAACAGGACCGCGCCGGTCGTGAGCACCAGCACCCGAATCGCCGTCAGCACACCGTCGGGCTCGTAGGCCATGGGCAGATAGGCAACGCCGAGCGCAATCAGGGGCGTGATCGCGAGTGCGCGCGCCACCCGCATGACCGCGGGCCGTTGCTGCGCGCTCGGCCTCATCGCCGACCTCGCCCGGATCCGGTCGGCCTCACCGAGTTTGCTCTTCGCGGCCTCGGTGTCCTCCAGCTCCCACACCACCCACACCAGCCCGAGCAGCACGACGAGCCCGAGCACCACCGCGTACCCGGTGAGCTGCCGCGGCCCGTAGATCCACCCGACGGCGCCCACGAGCACGCACAGCCCGAGCCGGATCAGGGATCCCAGCTCGGGCCGTGCGCTCCGCCAGGTCTTCTGCGGCCACGACGTCAGCACGAGTCTGCGCGCGACGAACCAGACGCTGGCGCCCATCGCGAGCGCCGCGATCCAGACCGCCAGCCCGACGCCGGGCTGCCTGAGCGATCTCGTGTCGCCGAACAGCAGGATCGCCGCGGTCAGCAGCACGACGACGGCCGGAACCCTGAGGCGTCCCAACGCCCACAGGTGCTGACTCACCCACCTCTCCCGGTTGCGCCACGCGGATTCCACGGCCACGAGCGCCAGGAACCCGAGCGGGATGAAGCTCACCGGGTTGTGCGCGAGGTGCGCCACCGCCAGCACCGTGATCGGCACCGCCCGCGGGTACGGGCTGTCGACCAGCGTGAGGCTCCGCAGCGGTGACGGCGGGGACGTTCGTTCTTTCAAGCGCAGCCACTGCCAGGAGTGCCACAGCAGCGGCGCGTAGACCGCGATGAGCACCGTGTCGACGAGGAAATCAACGCGCATCTCGCCTCCCCAAGGTTCGGGACAACCGTGGAGTCGCAGGTCAGAGCCTCAGGGTTACCTGCTGTAACACGTCCGGGTGAAATCAGGGTCCATCCCCGATGCAACATCTGGACCAAAGTGGGCATTCTGGGTATATGACCACGACAGTCGCTTTGAGCAGGCCCAGGACCAACCGGATGATCGCGGGTGTGTGCGCGGGGCTCGCCCAGCGCTGGGGCATGAAGGCGGGCACCGTGCGCCTTCTGTTCCTGCTGTCCTGCCTTCTGCCCGGACCGCAGTTCGTCGTCTACCTCGTGCTCTGGGTGATCATGCCGGACCGCGGCTACTGATCGACCGCGAGAAGGCCGCCCACCCCCGCGGGGTGGGCGGCTCGCGTCACGGAGCCAGCAGCTCGCGGTAGCCGGGAATCTCGACGCCACCGGCCTTCTCGTACCGGAGCGCGTCCGCCGTGCCGACGCGGGTGTCGTCGCCCAGGCTCCTGTTCGAGGTCCACATCGTCGCGCGCAGCTGTTCGTTCTCGATCACGAGGAGGTCCACACTGGACCGCAGCGGCTCACCGGTGCCCCGGCGCCACTCGGCGACCCTCGCCCAGAACTTCTCCACGGCCTCCCACACGGCGAGGCACCGCGGCCCGAGCACCGCCCGGACCTCCTCGGCTGTGCGCAACTGCTCGATGCCGTGTGAGACGAGGTTCTGCTGGTCCTCGACCAGCGCCAGCACGAGGTCGTAGTTCGCTTCCTCGGCGGCCAGCTTCTCCGCGACCCGCCCGACCGTCGGCAGCACGTCGTCGGGCATCGCCCGGTTCGCGGCCACGTACGCCGTCATCCTCGCGACACTCAGATCGCTCTGGTCACCGACGTTCTTCCAGGTGAACCCGGCCGACTCGGCCAGCCGCTGCGCCGCGGTTCTGCGTCCCCACATGCGCGGATCATCTCAGGGACCTCAGCCGCCCTGCTCCGCCGGGATGCCCGCGAGCTCCTCCGTGACGCTCGTGAAGGCTTCCGGCTGCACGCGCAACACCCCGCTGAACGGATGTGTCATCGTCAGGCACATCGCACACACGAACGCGAGCACAGCGGCGGTGACCGACATCTGCACGACGTGCCGCGGCCGTGCCGTGAACCCGATGAGCAACGGGAACACGATCATGCCGATGGCTCCGACCATCGTCGCGATGAGCGTCAGCTTCCCCATGTTGTCGAGCCCACCGGCCTGATCCAGCCGGTCCCGCCGCAGATCCGTGATCTCCCGCAACCGTTCCAACGCCCGTTCCCGCGCGCTCTTCACCTGGTCCGGAGTGGACGGCAGCGACAGGATCTCGGTGTGCAACGAGTTCACCGTCTCGGTCGTGCGCTCGTCGGCCTCACCTTGGGCCAGCTTCGGCCATTCCTTGTCCGCCACCAGTTTCGGGTACTCGACGAGCAGCGAGCGGATGTGATCACGTTGTGGCTGCGGCATCACACCGGTCTGCCAGTAGGCATCGGCGACGGCGGCGGCCTCGCGGGCGGCGTTGTCCTCGGCGGTGCCGTTGTCCTCCCACACGATCACCGTGTAGAACGCCAGCGCCACGATGAACAGGCCGGAGATCACCGCGCCGAGGAAGCCGCGTGAGTCGGCGTCGCGGTCGTCGGCCTGGTCGTGTGCGCGGGAGCGGCCGAACAGGAGACAGGCGGCGATGGTGACGACCACCGACGCGACGACGATGACGAGCGCGGTCCACATGGCCACCATCTCCCCACAGCGAGACACCGTTTGACCACCAACACCACGCTTCTCGGCGGTCTCACCCGCCCATCAAGAGCAACCGAGGTTGATCAAGCCCACCGCTGGTCCACATGGGAGCGCTAACAAGAATCCGTTGGACACGAATAGGAGAACCGAGGCGCGAGTGTCCTCAACGGAGAGTGAGGACGCCGTGATCAACGCCCGGTGACAAGGCCGCGGAACCGTGTCAACCTGTGCGCCGACCCCGACCGGGAAGGCGTCGCATGCGCGTACCGATCCTCATCGCCGTCGTCCTGCTCGTTCCGCTGCTCTCCCCCGGCCCACCGGTCGCGGCGGCCGAGGTCTGGCACACCCAGTTCGACGAGGCGGTGTACGGAGACGTCACGGTCATCGGCAACAGCGTCCTGACCTGCCCGACAGCCGAGCAGGCAGGCCCGAACCCCAAGCACCCGCCGCAGTCCTGTGTGGACGCGCTGAACCGCCAGGGCCACGGCCCATCGGCGCAGAACAACGGCCACCGCATGTCGTGGACCGACACCGACGACGACCCGGCGACGTTCAACTCGTCGAGCGCCCAGCTCACCATCCCGGCCGGCGCGACCATCGCCTACGCCAAGCTCGGCTGGGCTGGCAACGCGACCTGCCACGACGCCACCGACCCGCCCGGCAAACCCCAGGACCCGGTCACCCTCAACGGCGTCCGCATCAGCGCGGACCAGTTCGCCGTCGACTCGCCGGACGATCTCGCGCACACCGACAACGCCTTCTACAGCGCCGAAGCCGACGTCACCAAAACGCTGAGGCCCGGCACCGCCACCGTCGGCGACATCTGGACGCCCCAAGGGTTCGACTGCTTCGGCGGCTGGTCGCTGACCGTCGTCTGGAAGTTCCCCCACGCCACCGCTGTCGCACCGGCGAAACGCCACGTCTCGGTGCACGGCGGCCACGTCAGGCTCACCACGAAACGCCCGGTCCTGAGCACCCCGATCGCCCCGACGCACCCCGCGGGCGGGTTCCTCCGCCTGGGCTTCACCGCCTACGAGGGCGACTGGGCGACCGACGGCGACCAGCTGCTCGTCGACGACGCTTCGATCGGCGGCCGGAACGCCTTCGTCTCACAGGCCCAAGGCGCCGCGAACCCCAACAACATGAGCGTCGACGCCCGCACGCTGATGATCGACGAAAACGTGCTGAAACCAGGCTCCAGGAGCGCCGGGCTGACGTTCAGAAGAGCCGAGGACGCGTTCCTGGTGCAGAACATCGCCTGGTCGTTCCCGCTGCCCGAACTGACCCTGGCGATCGACCCGGAACAACCTGCGGTTCATCCTGAGGACAACGTCACGCAAACCGCCGTCGTCACCAACACCGGTGACGCTCCAGCGGCCGACGTGTCCGTGTGCGGCCAGAAAATCGGCACAATTGCCCCACACGCCAAAACGACCCGCACCTGCACCGCACAAGCGCCCCAGGACGACTACCAGATCACGGTCACCGCAAACGGCACCAGCCTCGCCGGTGACCCGCTCATCACCCAGAAGTCGGCAAAGGTCGACGTGCTCCACCCGGCATTGCGCGCAACGACAACAACAGAGCCGATGACCGCACTCCCCGGACAAGCCGTCAAATTCTCAACAACTGTCACGAACACCGGCGACACCGCGTTGTTCGACCTCAACGCGCGCACGGCCGCCAACGGCTGCACCCCGATGCAACGCCAGCTCGACCCCGGCGCCACGGCGACCGTCGAGTGCACCGCCCCGGCAGGCGACGAGACCGGCACCCTCACATCCACGGTCGCCGCCACCGACAAGATCGGCGGCAAGGTCGAGGCAAGCGCGTCCGTGCAGGTCAGCGTCGTCTACCCGCGGCTGACGATCACCGCGCTCTGGTCGAAGGACCGGGCGGAGGACGGCGAGCTCGTCACGGTCACGATCACGGTCGGGAACCCGTCCGACCTGCCGGTCAACGACGTGCGGGTCGACGGCGAGCCCGCCGCGTGCCGCAGGACGTTCCCGGAACTGCGCCCGAACCAACGCCTCACCTACACATGCCTTGTGGCCGCGCCGGTGAATTCCCGGTTGACGGTGACGGGCGCCGGGGCCGGTGCGGCCATCGCGGAAAGCGCACTCGTCCGCATCGACTCGATAAACGCACCACTACCACCAGAGCCGCGACAAGCTCAGCCGCAACCTGACGAACTGGCCCCTCCACGGCCGGTAGCGCACGTTCAGCAGGTGTCGAAACCGGCGGCCGGTGGCGTTGCCGCGGTAATCGGCGTGATCGGCATGGTGATCGTCGCGAGCGCGTTTTCCGGCTTGGGGAAGCGGTAAAGTCTGAAAACGTTTGCAATTCCGGCCTGGACACAGCCGTGTTCCTGCGGCGCCGAATGCGGTAGAAGAACCTCATGGAGATCACCGCCTTCCTGGACCGCAAGCTGGCCCGCCGGTTCCGGACCTACGACTCCGACGGCGACGGGTTCATCGGGCGGGAAGACTTCACACAGGCGGGCGAGCGCACCACCAAGGCCTTCGGGCTGGCCGACGACGACCCGAAGGCGGTCCGGTTCCACGCCATGCTGGCCGGCCTGTGGGACCAGCTGCACTCCGTGACGGACCAGGACCACAACGGGCGGATCAGCCTGGACGAGTACAAGAAGGCGTTCGCGAACGGTCTGCTGGAGACACCCGAGTCGTTCGACGACGGCTACATACCGTTCCTGGACGCGATCATGGCGATCGCGGACGAGGACGGCGACGGGAAGCTCACGCTGCAGGAGCACATCACGTGGACGGGCGCGCTGATGAACCTGTCGGAGGGCGACGCGCGCGGGATCCACGACCTGCTCTCGGACGAGGACGGGCTGCTGTCCACCAGGGCCCTGCTGGAGGCGATCCGGGAGTTCTACTTCTCGGAGGATCCCGCGGAGGCCGGCAACTGGCTGCTCGGCTCACTGGACTGACGTGCTGCTGAAGACGCTGCAGGAGTACGCGGCGCGCGCCCAGCCGGCCGCGCACGTCGAAGAAGCGGGTGGCTGGTGGCTGCGGCACTCCCCCGGCGACGCCTGGTGGGTGAGCGCGGTGCTGCCCCACGACCGCGAGGACCGGGTCGAGCAGGCCGAGGAGTTCTGCGCCGAACGCGGGTCGGGGGCGCGGTTCCAGATCACGCCGGGGGTGTGCGGCGAAGATCTCGACGCGCTGCTGGACGGCCGTGGCTACGCACGCGGGCACGACATGTCGTTGCAGATCGCCTCGACGGCCGAGGTGCTGCGGCAGTCGCACACGGACGCCGGAGAGGTCAGTGCCCGGCCGACCGACGAGTGGCTCGCGGCGTGGCAGGCGGTGACCACGCGCGATGTCAGCGCCGAACGCGACCTGCTCAGCAGGGTCGAGCACCCGAGCGCGTACGCGTATGCCGAGGTGGACGGCCAGGTGGTGGCCGTGGGGCGGGCGGTGGCCGAGCAGGGCTGGGCGGGTGTGTTCGGCATGGCGACGTTGCCCCACGCACGAGGTCAGGGCGCCGCACGGTCCGTGCTCGCCGCGCTGGCCTCGTGGGCGGCCGCGCGCGAGGCGAACCACTTATACCTGCAGATGGAGAAGGCGAACACGTCCGCGTTCCGGCTGTACGAACGCACGGGGTTCCGCGAGGTCTGCACCTACCACTACCGGATTCGCGGGTAACCAATCAGGAATCAAGAAGGCAGAGGCGGGGTCGCGGAGTTAGGTTCTGCGCCATGACGCATGAAGCCGACACCCACGATCTGATCCGCGTGCAGGGCGCGCGCGTGAACAACCTCAAAGACGTCGACGTCGAGATCCCCAAGCGGCGGCTGACGGTCTTCACCGGTGTGTCCGGCTCCGGCAAGAGCTCGCTGGTGTTCGGCACGATCGCCGCCGAGTCGCAGCGGCTGATCAACGAGACCTACAGCGCGTTCGTCCAGGGCTTCATGCCGACCCTGCCGCGCCCCGAGGTGTACCTGCTGGAGGGCATCACCACCGCGATCCTGGTCGACCAGCAGCGGATGGGCGCCGACCCGCGCTCGACCGTCGGCACCGCGACGGACGTGAACGCGATGCTGCGGATCCTGTTCAGCCGCCTCGGCACCCCGCACATCGGCGGCCCGCAGGCGTTCTCGTTCAACGTCGCCTCGATCTCCGGCGCGGGTGCCGTCGTGATCGAGAAGGGCGGCCAGAAGGTCAAGGAGCGCCGCGAGTTCTCCATCACGGGCGGCATGTGCCCGCGCTGTGAGGGCCGCGGGCAGGTCTCCGACATCGACATGACCGAGGTCTACGACGAGTCGAAGTCGATCCTCGAGGGCGCGATCAAGGTGCCCGGCTACAACGTCGACAACCAGTGGACCGTGCAGACGTTCGCGCAGTCCGGTTTCCTCGACCCGGCCAAGCCGATCCGCAAGTACACCAAGAAGGAGCTGCACGACTTCCTCTACAAGGACCCGGTCAAGGTCAAGGTCAACGGCATCAACCTGACCTACGAGGGCCTGATCCCGAAGCTGCAGAAGTCGATGCTGTCGAAGGACCGCGAGGCGCTGCAGCCGCACATCCGCGCTTTTGTCGACCGCGCGGCGACTTTCGGTGTCTGCCCCGACTGCTCCGGCACGCGGCTGACCGAGGCCGCGCGGTCGTCCAAGATCAAGGGTGTGTCGATCGCGGACCTGTGCGACATGCAGATCAGCGATCTCGCCGACTGGATGCGCGGCTTGAAGGACAAGTCCGTCGCACCGCTGGTGGACAAGCTCGTGCACACGCTGGACTCGTTCGTCGAGATCGGCCTCGGGTACCTGTCGCTGAACCGTCCCGCCGGCACGCTGTCCGGTGGTGAGGCGCAGCGCGTCAAGATGATCCGGCACCTCGGATCGGCTCTGACCGATGTCACCTACGTGTTCGACGAGCCCACGATCGGGCTGCACCCGCACGACATCGAGCGCATGAACAACCTGCTGCTCCGGTTGCGGGACAAGGGGAACACCGTGCTCGTCGTCGAGCACAAGCCGGAGACGATCGCGATCGCGGACCACGTCGTCGACCTCGGTCCGGGTGCCGGTCGGGGCGGCGGCACGATCTGCTTCGAGGGCTCCTTGGCCGGGCTGCGCAAGAGTGACACGGTGACCGGGCGCCACCTGGACGACCGGGCGTCGTTGAAGTCGTCGGTGCGTTCCGCGTCGGGTGTGCTCGAGATTCGGGGCGCTGCCAAGAACAACCTGCGTGACGTCGACGTCGACATCCCTCTCGGTGTGCTGACGGTCGTCACGGGTGTCGCCGGCTCGGGCAAGTCGTCCCTGATCCACCAGTCGATGCCGAAGGACTCCGGCGCG
Source organism: Pseudonocardiales bacterium (assembly GCA_032230575.1). Lineage (GTDB taxonomy): Bacteria > Actinomycetota > Actinomycetes > Mycobacteriales > Pseudonocardiaceae > Lentzea. Next base: position 21,009 of record JAVXWK010001152.1, read on the forward strand.
ATCGTCGTCGACCAGACCCCGATCAAGGGCTCGCGGCGGTCCAACCCCGCTACCTACACCGGCCTGCTGGAGCCGATCCGCAAGGCGTTCGCCAAGGCCAACGGCGTGAAGCCCGCCCTGTTCAGCGCGAACTCCGAGGGCGCGTGCCCGAACTGCAACGGCGCGGGCGTGGTGTTCACCGACCTCGGCATCATGGCGACCATCGAGTCCCCGTGCGATGTGTGTGAGGGCAAGCGTTTCGACCAGGCCGTGCTGGAGTTCAAGTTCGGCGGCAAGGACATCTCCGAGGTGCTGGCGATGCCGGTCGCGGAGGCGGTCGAGTTCTTCGGTTCCGGCGAGGCCAAAACCCCTGCGGCGCACGCGATCCTGTCGCGGCTGGCGGACGTCGGCCTGGGCTACCTGTCGCTGGGGCAGCCGCTCACCACGTTGTCCGGCGGCGAGCGCCAGCGGCTGAAGCTGGCCACCCACATGGGGGACAAGGGCGGCATCTACGTCCTGGACGAGCCCACGACCGGCCTGCACCTGGCCGATGTCGAGCAGCTGCTGGGCCTGCTGGACCGGCTTGTCGAGTCGGGCAAGTCGGTGATCGTGATCGAGCACCACCAGGCCGTGATGGCGCACGCCGACTGGATCATCGACCTCGGTCCGGGCGCAGGTCACGACGGCGGCAAGATCGTCTTCGAGGGCACGCCGGCCGACCTGGTGGCCGACCGGTCGACGCTGACCGGCGAGCATCTGGCGGACTACGTGGGCGCCCCGGCTCGTCGGAAGAAGCGCTGACAGGGTACTAAGTGGTATGGACATCACGGCCTTCCTGGACCGCAAGCTCACCCGCAGGTTCGAGACCTACGACAGCGACCAGGACGGGTTCATCAAGCGTTCAGACTTCGAACGAGCGGGGTCACGGACCACCGCGGCGTTCGGCCTGAGCGACGACGACCGCCGGGCGAGGCGGTTCCACGAGCACCTGCTGGGCGTGTGGGACCACCTCTCCGCCATGACGGACACCAATGACGACGGCCGCATCAGCGTGGACGAGTACAAGGCCGCGTTCGCGAAGGGGCTGCTGGAGCGGCCGGAGGCGTTCGACGACATCTACGTGCCGTACCTCGACGCGCTGATGGCCGTCGCCGATCATGACGGCGACGGCCAGCTCGGCGTGGACGAGTACATGCGGTGGACCACCGCGTGGATCGACCTGCCCGAGGACGCCGCACGGGCCGTGCACGCGCGGCTCGAT
>JAVXWK010001153.1:0-9015 GCA_032230575.1 Pseudonocardiales bacterium
CGACGGCGACGACCTCGTCCGGGTTCACGCCCTTGTTGGGCTCGCGGCCGCCGGTCAGCTCCTTGACGAGCTCCGCGACGGCGGGCATGCGGGTCGAGCCACCGACGAGCACGACGTGGTCGATGTCGCCGACGGAGATGCCGGCGTCCTTGATCACGTTGTTGAACGGCGCGCGGGTGCGGTCGAGCAGGTCGGACGTGATGCGCTGGAACTCGGCACGCGACAGCGTCTCGTCGAGGAACAGCGGGTTCTTGTCACCGTCGACCGTGATGTACGGCAGGTTGATCGACGCCGTGGACGAGCTGGACAGCTCGATCTTGGCCTTCTCCGCAGCCTCGCGGATGCGCTGAAGGGCCATCTTGTCCTTGGTCAGGTCGATGCCGTTGGTCTGCTTGAAGCGCTCGACCAGCCAGTCGACGACGCGCTGGTCCCAGTCGTCGCCACCGAGGTGGTTGTCACCGGAGGTCGCACGGACCTCGACCACGCCGTCGCCGAGCTCGAGCAGCGAGACGTCGAACGTGCCGCCACCGAGGTCGAAGACCAGGATGGTCTGCTCCTTCTCGCCCTTGTCGAGGCCGTAGGCCAGAGCGGCCGACGTCGGCTCGTTGACGATGCGGAGCACGTTGAGGCCCGCGATCTGGCCGGCCTCCTTGGTGGCCTGGCGCTGCGCGTCCTCGAAGTAGGCGGGGACGGTGATCACGGCGTCCGTGATCTCCTCGCCCAGGTACGCCTCGGCGTCGCGCTTGAGCTTCATCAGCACGCGCGCGCTGATCTCCTGCGAGGTGTACTGCTTGCCGTCGACCTCGTCGGTCTTCCAGCCGGTGCCGATGTGCCGCTTCACCGAACGGATGGTGCGGTCGACGTTGGTGACGGCCTGGTTCTTCGCGGGCTGACCCACGAGAACCTCGCCGTTCTTCGCGAACGCGACGATGGACGGGGTCGTCCTGGAGCCCTCCGAGTTGGCGATGACCGTCGGCTCACCGCCTTCGAGGACGGCGACGACCGAGTTGGTCGTCCCGAGGTCGATGCCGACTGCACGCGCCATTGGAGTTCCTTCCGCTAGTACTTGTTGAGCGTTGCTGACTCAAGTTTGCCATCCGCTCAACCTTGAGCCTACTCGACTCAAGCTTTCTGACTGAACCAACGGCCGGGAAGATCTGGTTGTTCCCTCACAACGCGCCGAGGGCCACTCCTCGTGGAGTGGCCCTCGACACATTCCCCCTGGTTCGCGTGGCTAGACGGCGGTCACCTTGATGTCGCCGGAGCCGGCGTCGAGCTTGAGCTCGTTCGTCGCCGACGGGTCCGTCGGCACGTCGATCTTGCGCCTGCCGCTACCCGAGTCGCCGGTGACCTTGTACGGACCCGAGCCCGGCACCCGCAGCGTGATGTCTCCTGAGCCCGAGTCGGCACGGACCGTCCGGGCCGAGACGAAGGTCAGCTCCACGTCGCCGGAGTCCGCGGTGGCGGTCACGTCGTTGTCGAGTGTCGTGCCGGTGATGCGGCCGGTGCCGGTGTGCACCAGCATCTTGCCCTGCACCTGGTCGAGTTCGATGTCGCCGGAGCCGAGCTCCGCGGTGACGCTGCCCTTGACCCTGGAAGCCTCGAACCTGCCCGAGCCGCTGTGCGCCTTGACGTCACCCTTGACGTCGCGCACGTAGATGTCGCCGGAGCCGTTGTCGATCTGGACGTTGCCCCCGATGTCGAACGCCTCGAACTTGCCGGAGCCGACCTTGTAGTCGACCGCGGCGACACCCTCGATCACCGCGTCACCCGACCCGCTGTCGGGGGACTCCACCGTGATGTCCGCGGACGGCACCTGGACCTCGTAGTTGATCGAGCAGTTGTTGCCGCAGTCGTCCAGCACCAGCGTGTTGCCTTCGATCCGGTGCGCGACACCCGTCGGCTTGTTGTCCTTCGCGTGCTCGACCCTGCGGTGGATCTTCGTCTCGTTCAGGCCCTGCACGTAGCGGATCGCCACGTCCCCCGAGCCGGCGCGCACCCGCACCGACGTGTACTTCTCCGCGACCGTGTGGTCGTCAATGAACTCGTACTTCATGATGCGGATGCCACATCCGGAGAGCAGAGCCCCCACAAGCACCGCCACCAGCGCCGTCCTCAGCATGAGCACAAAACTAGAGGTGACGCGGCTCAGCTACACGGCAGTCAGCCCCCGAAGGCGGGGTGGGGTTGTCCCTACCCGAGTCAGACGAGGTCCTGGAGCACCGCGCGCAACGCCGGTGCGGTGCGTGCGGGGTCGTTCAGGAACCGGGTTGACGCCAGCACGTGCGCGGGTGCGATGCGCTCCCACAGCATGCCGTCGACCGGCACCTCGGCGATGTGCAGCTCCACGCTCTGCGCCCACCGCCCGATCCGCGACTCGATGCCGCGCAGCACGTCGCCGATCGGCAACGCCACCGGAGACTGCACGCGGTGCAGCTGCTCGATGCCGGCCTTCAACGCCAGCACGGCGGTGCGGCTGGCGGGCCGGGTCAGCAACGCCTCGGCGTCCTCGGGCGTCTCGGGCTCGGCGCCACGCCTGCAGGCGTCCAGCGCGTCGGCCCACCAGCCCGGCCACTCGCGCGTCACGGCGGCGCGGTCGACACCAGTGGGCACCCGCACCGGCAGCGGCGGGTCCAGGCCGGGCACGTGCGGCTCGACGTCGACGGACAACGCCAGTGAGTCGCGGACGTAGAGGGCTGCCAGCAGCCCCAGGCTCACCCCGTGGCTGATGCCGGACACCTCTCGCGCGAACCTCATGACTTCATTGTTCACTCGTTCGAGGAGTGGAATCGTCGCGGCCGCAGATCAAGAAGGACACGATTGGCTCCAGCTCGTCCTCGCTCGGCGCGACATCGGCTATCAGGCCCTGAATCAGCAGCCCGTCGATGGCGGCGAGGAACACGCGGAACGCCACCGGATCGGCTGGACACACCACTTCCACGGCGAGGTCGAGCCACCGGCGTGCGGCGGCTTTCAGTTCGGGACGACGACCCGCGAGCAGGTACAGCTCGTACTCAGCGAGTGTGCGCGCACGGTTCTCGTTCACGGCACGAGCGAGCTCTCGCGCGATCTCACGGGCGGTGCCGCGAGCGATGATGTCCAGCATGTCGTCGCACAGCTCTTCGGCGACCCACAGCAGCGTGGCGATCAACAGGTCGTCGAGCGACGCGAAGTAGTAGGTGGGCGCTGTCGTCGGCACACCGGCCTCGCGCGCCACGCTGCGGTGCGTCACGCCGGACACGCCGTCGCGCTCGATCACCCGCAAGGTCGCCTCGACGATGGCGCGCCGCTTCTTCTCGCCGCGCGCCTTGCGTCCGTCCATCACGGCAGTCAGTGCGTCCTCCCGAGTTCGAGCGTCACCACGCCTCCGATGATCAAAGCCAACCCGATGACCATCGTGGGATTCAGGGTCTCGCCCAGGAACTTCCAGCCGATGATCGCCACGGCCGCAACACCGATGGCGGACCACACGGCGTAGGCGACGCCCACGGGCATACCCAACTTCAACGCGCGCGAAAGGGCCGTGAAGGCGATCGCGTATCCGACGACGACCACGGCCGACGGCCACGGCCTGCTGAAGCCCTCCGACAGCTTCAACGACACGGTGGCGGCGATCTCTCCGACGATCGCCGCAGCGAGATACAGGTACAGCACGGCGACCTCCAGATGCCCAGCGGAACTACCTGAACGATTGTTCCACAAGTTTTCCACTGGAGGCCGGCTTCTTTACCGGTACGTGAGGAGACACCGGCCACGTCCAAGTGGTTACCCGCGAGTAACGTGGCCTAGAATCCCGCCATGACCCTCCAGCTGGTTCTCGGACTCGTCGCGGTGGCGGTGAGCGTCGTCGCCTGGGGCGTGTTCGTCGCTGCCGTTCTCAAGATGATCAAGGTCATCCGGCTCGGCCAGCCGGACCCGACCCGCAACGGCCCGTTCTGGGCGCGGTTGCGGACGCTGATCGTCGAGTTCGTCGCGCACACGAGGATGGCCAAGTTCCGCTCGGTCGCCCCGTGGCACTGGATGGTGATGTGGGGCTTCCTGATCGGCTCCGCAGTGCTGTTCGAGGCCTACGGCGAGGTGTTCGACCCGCACTTCCACTGGCCGATCATCGGCACGTGGTCCGTCTGGCTGCTGCTGGTCGAGCTGCTGGGTCTCGGCACCGTCGTCGGTGGTGTCGCCCTGGCGATCATCCGCCAGCGCAACCACCCGCGCCGCGCCGACCGGCTCTCGCGCTTCGCCGGTTCCGACTTCAAGTCCGCCTACTTCGTCGAGGCGGTCGTGATCATCGAGGGCCTCGGCATCCTCGGCGTGAAGGCGTTCAAGCAGTCGAGCGGCCTGGAAGAGGCCCCGCTGTGGACGTCGTTCGTGACGCAGCCGCTGGCCCACCTGCTGCCGTCGGCCGCCATCTGGGTGTCCGTGATGGCGCTGGTCAAGCTGCTGTCCGGCATGATCTGGCTGATCGTCGTCGGCCGGAACCTCACGATGGGCGTTGCCTGGCACCGGTTCTCGGCGTTCTTCAACATCTACTTCAAGCGCGAGGCCGACGGTGGCGTGGCGCTCGGCGCGTTGAAGCCGATGATGTCCGGCGGCAAGGTCCTGGACCTCGAGGAAGCCGACCCGGACAAGGACGTGTTCGGCGTCGGCAAGGTCGAGGACTTCACTTGGAAGGGCGTTCTCGACTTCTCCACCTGCACCGAGTGCGGCCGCTGCCAGTCGCAGTGCCCGGCGTGGAACACCGGCAAGCCGTTGTCCCCCAAGCTGGTCATCACGCAGCTGCGCGACCACATGTACGCCAAGGCGCCGTACCTGCTCGCTGGCGGCTCGCGTGACATGGCCGGCGACGAGGTCGGCCTGGTCGAGGACAAGTACGAGGACTACAAGAAGCGCCTCGAAGGCATCGACGTGCTGGCGATGGCCGAGTCCGAGCGCCCGCTGGTCGGCGGCCCGGACGAGCTCGGCGTCATCGACCCCGAGGTGCTGTGGTCATGCACGACCTGTGGCGCGTGCGTCGAGCAGTGCCCGGTGGACATCGAGCACGTCGACCACATCGTCGACATGCGCCGCTACCAGGTGCTGATCGAGTCGAACTTCCCGAGCGAGCTCGGCGGCATGTTCAAGAACCTGGAGAACAAGGGCAACCCCTGGGGCCAGAACGCCAAGGACCGCCTGGCGTGGACCGAGGGTCTCGAGTTCGAGGTGCCGGTGTTCGACGGCGAGCTGGGCGACGCCGAGTACCTGTTCTGGGTCGGCTGCGCCGGTGCGTTCGAGGACCGCGCGAAGAAGACGACGCGTGCTGTCGCCGAACTGCTGCACACCGCGGGCGTCAAGTACACCGTGCTCGGCCCGGAGGAGACCTGCACCGGTGACCCGGCTCGCCGCGCAGGCAACGAGTTCCTGTTCCAGATGCTCGCGCAGCAGAACGTCGAGGTGCTGAACTCGGTGTTCGAGGACAGGCCGGTCGGTCAGCGCAAGATCGTCGTCACGTGTGCGCACTGCTTCAACACGCTGGCCAACGAGTACCCGCAGGTCGGCGGCACGTACGAGGTCGTGCACCACACGCAGCTGCTGAACAAGCTGGTGCGCGAACGCCGTCTGGTGCCGGTCGCGCCGGTCACCGAGGACGTCACGTACCACGACCCGTGCTACCTGGGCCGCCACAACAAGGTCTACGAAGCACCGCGTGAGCTCATCGGGGCGTCCGGCGCGAAGCTGCGCGAGATGCCGCGGCACGAAGAGCGCTCCATGTGCTGTGGTGCCGGTGGCGCTCGCATGTGGATGGAGGAGCGGATCGGCAAGCGCATCAACGTCGACCGCGTGGACGAGGCCCTCTCGACCGCGCCGTCGAAGATCGCGACCGGCTGCCCGTTCTGCCGCGTGATGCTGACGGACGGTGTGACCGCGCGTCAGGCCGACGGTCAGGCCGGGGCGCACGTCGAGGTCGTGGACGTCGCGCAGATGCTGCTCGAGTCCGTGAAGCGCGGCCAGCCGGCTCCGGCCGCGGACGCCGCAAACGCTTAAGGCACAAGAAAGGCCCCTCGGTCCGTTGTGGACCGAGGGGCCTTTTTGTTGAGGTCAGTCGTTGTCGGTGATCTTGTCGTAGACCACGTTCAGCACCCAGCCGGTCAGGGCGACGATGATCGCGCCCCAGAACGCGGGCCAGAAGCCGTCGACGCGGAACGGAAGGTCCAGCTGCTCGGCGAGCCACCCGGTGAGCATGAACAGCAGCGCGTTCACCACGAGCCCGATCAGGCCAAGGGTGACCAGGTAGAACAAGCAGCCGAAGAACTTCACGAGCGGCTTCACGATCGCGTTGACCAGGCCGAAGATCACCGCGACGCCGATCAGCGTGAGGATTCTCGCGCCGGTGGTTCCCTCGCCCAGGTCGATGCCGGGGAGGGCGGTCGACACCCAGACCGCCACGGCAGTCAGCAGCACATGCACCAAGATGCCCATGCCGCAGACTAACCGTGACGCGTCCTATGTGGTCAGGAACGGCGGCGGCGTGCCACGAAGAACGCGCTCAGACCGGCCGCGAGCAGCAGTGCGCCCAACGCCAGGAAGCCCAGCGGAGAGGCACCCGTCGACGCGAGACCGGTCTTGTTGCCCACCTTCGCCACGGCCGGAGTGGTCGTGGTGGTCGTGGTGGTCGTCTCCGCCGGAGAGGTCGTGGACGTGGTGGTCTCCGCGCCCTTCTGGACGACCTTGATCGGCCGGATCTGCACGTTGTTCCTGAACGGGTCGTCACCCCACTTGCTGGGACGCACCAGGACGTTCACCTTCTCCACGTCGGTCGCACTGAGCTTGACGCGGATCTTCACGTCGAGGCTCTGCCCCGGCAGCAACGGCGACTTGACCGCGAACTCGTCCCAGGAGCCCGGCACCAGCTCGATGCCCGCGCTGTACGACAGCGTGTTCTTGGCCCACTCGCCGGTCGTGAACGTCGGCAGTTCAGGCGCCTCGCTCTTGTTCGTGATCCGGAATGTCGCGTCCGCCTCGTCGTCCACGACGTAGACGTCCTTGGCCGGCGACAGCTCGGGGAGCGTGATCGCCAGGTCGCCCTTGGGGTTGAAGTAGAGGATGTCGATCGGCGCGGACGAGAAGTTCTCGTCGATGTCGTAGACCCTCCTGCCGGTGACCCAGTCCAGCCCGCTGGACGTCTTGGTGTCCCACAGCGTGAGTCCGTCACGGCGGTAGTCGGTCGCCACCAGCTCGTACCGGCCGAAGGGCAGGTCCTCGACCACGAACTGGTTGTTCGGCTGGACCTCGAGCTTCTTGCCGTTCAACGTGCCCGGCTCGAGAGAGTGTTCGCCCTCGTTCGCGTCGAGACTGCCGTTGCGGTTCTGGTCGAGGAACGAGTAGCCGATGAGGGAACCACCGCGCACACCGAAGTCGACGGTGCCGCCCTCGGTCGTCGCCCGGTCCTTCGTCGTGGTCCAGTACCGGCCGCGCACCTCGACGGTCACGACGTACTTGGCCTTGGGCAGGTCTCGGGCGACGTAGATGCCGTCCTTGTCGGTCGTGTACTCACCGACGAGCTCGCCCGTGTCCTCCTTGACGATCTTGACGATCTTCTCGTTCGCCACACCGGGCTCGGCCGGGTTCGGCTTCATGTCGCTGTTGCGGTCGAACCACACCAGACCACCGATGAAGACCTTCTCCTCCTGCGCGGCGGCAGTGCCGGCCACGGGCAGAAGAAGGACAGCCGTCGTCGCGACGGCGAAGAGCTTGCGCACGTATTCCCCCAGAAATCCGATAACTCCAATCAGGACATCGGATCTCCGGGGGCACGGCGTTGCGTGACTCCGGTCACATGAGTCAGGACTCGCTGACGATGATCGGGCCCGCGTAGTTGTTGTTGACGGTGTTGGCCTCACCCGCGAGGCTCACGCCGACCCGGACGTTGATCGCCGAGAACCCAGGACGCACCAGCTCGGCGCGAACGGTGATCTCGACGCTCTCGCCTGGTGGCAACGGGTCCTTGAGCGCGTAACCGGACCCGAAGCGGATGAAGTTGTCGCTCTGGGCCAGCATCTTGTCCGCCCATGAGCCGAACCAGATCGACGGCTGCTCCACGACCTCGCCGTGGTTGGCGATGGTGAACTTCGTGTCGACCACCTCGCCCACGACGAACTGGGCCCTCGACGGCGTCCAGCCGAAGCCTTCGACCGCGATCTCGCCCTTGGGCTCGGACGCCCCTGCCGTCCCGGCGAGCGTCGTCACAAGCGCGGTCGTCAACGCGACCGCGAAGTACTTCTTCACGTGAATCCCCCAGTGTGCGGTTGTACCGCGGCCGGTCTATCACACACCGGGTCGGGTCGTCCGGAGATCACTCCGACAACGGATAGCCACCCATGTCGCACCTCTCCCTCTCGTGCCAGTTAGCACGATATCGGATAGTACGAGTTCGTAGCAATTATTCCTTGCTGTCCAGGGCGAGCCGCGTGCGACGGTGGGCCGGGCCCAGTTCGCCCGCCAGCACCTCCATCACCTGACGCAGCAGGTCACGCAGGTTCTCCAGGTCACCGCCGGGCAGCACGGTGAAGAGGTCCTTCTCCCGCTGCGCCTGGCCGGCGACGATGTCGAGGAAGATCGTGCGGCCGGCGTCGGTGAGCGTCGCGGGCAACGAGCGGCGGTCGCTCGGGTCGAGCTCGCGGACCACGAGACCGGCCTTCTCCAGCCGGTCGAGGCGGCTCGTGATCGTCGTGGCCGGGCTCAGCGTGCCGTTGGCGAGCTGCTTGGGCGTGAGCCGGTGCGGCGGCCCGATCCAGAACAGGCGGGCGAGGATCTCGTAGTCGGCGCGGTTGAGTCCATGCGGAGCGGCGATCTCCGTGGCGAGGAAGTCGAGGTACTTGCTGATCTGGTGCACGCGGTCGACCACGCCTTCGACCACCGGATCGATCGCCGGAACCATGGCCCTCCACGACTCGACCTCGGCATCGGTGTCGTCCGCACCACGGTTGCCCATCCCACGATGGTAGTTGCGCAGATCGTTGTGCCCGCATGCAGAACGGCCCG
>JAVXWK010000004.1:0-32479 GCA_032230575.1 Pseudonocardiales bacterium
CCCGTGCAGTTCGGGCTTGCCGTGTCGTTCGCGTCCCGTTGGGGTGAACGGCAACCTCCATCGCGAAGCTGACGTGGCCTCGGCAATTGGTCGACCGCCGGGTATCGGACAGGCGGCGATACCCGGCTATCGGCCGCTGCGGCGGAGTCTCAGCGCTCGCAGCGGCCAGTGCGCCACGAGTTGATCACCAGCGGGCGGCAAGACGAGATCCCCGCGCGCGCCAAGCGAAGCTCCGCGCACGCTCGCGCAGGGGTACCCCCGAGCTGGGAACCCCTGCGTTTCAACGTACTCACGAGGTCCGACACTCCGGCTGGAACGATCACCAGAACACCTTGGCCAGGCGGGCCATGCCCTCGGCGATCTCCGCGGGTGTGTTGCTGGTGAACGACATCCGGAGCGTCGCGTGGTCCGGCGTGGTGGCGTAGAAGGGCTCACCCGGCACGAAAGCGACGTCGTGGGTCAAGGCTTCCTTCAGCAGCTCGGCGCTGTCGACGGAGCCGGGCAGGCGCAGCCACACGAACATGCCGCCGTCCGGATCGGTCCACGTGGTGCCGTCGGGGACGGCGCCCGGTAGCGCAGAGATCATCGCTGAGCGCCGCTCTCCGTAAGCCGCGCACAACCGGGCAACGTGCGCGTCGAGGTCGTTGTGGGTCAGGTAAGCCGCGCACGCGGCCTGGTCCACAGTGGACGTGTGCAGGTCGGCTGCCTGCTTCACGATCGTCAGGGTGCGCAGCAGCGAAGCGGGCGCGCGCAGCCAGCCGAGGCGCATGCCCGGAGAGCCGATCTTCGAGAAGCTGCCCAGGTAGATGGTTCTATCGCTGATGGATGCGAGTGGCGCGACGGCGGGGCCCCGGTAGCGCAGCTCGCTGTAAGGATCGTCCTCGACGACCCAGAAGCCGTGCTCCGAGGCCAGCGCGGCGATCTCGGCGCGGCGCGAAGACGACAAGGTGCGGCCCGTCGGGTTCGCGAACGTCGGCACCAAATACAACATCGACGGCCGCTCAGAGGCCACAACGGACCGCAGTGCCGAGATGTCCATTCCCTCGGCATCGGCGGCGACCGGGACGATGCGGGCTCCCGCCATCTGGAAACACTGCAGCGCGGCCAAATACGTCGGTTCCTCCACGGCCACGACGGCGCCCGGTTCGAGCAGGGCGGTCGCGACCAGGGCCAGCGCCTGCTGCGAGCCCGTGGTGATCAGCACGTCCGAAGTGGGCAGTCCGCGGGCGGTCAGCCGGTCGGACACCAGCGCACGCAGGGCCGGATTTCCTTCTGTGGGGGCATATTGCAGCACTGAGCGGTCTCGCAGGGCACGGTCGTAGGCGGCGCGCAGACCGTCCTGGTCGAACAGTTCGGGGGCGGGAAGTCCACCTGCGAAGGAAATCACCTCGGGACGGGAGGTCAGCGCGAGCAGATCGCGCACCGGGGAGCTGGCCACGGGGAGGGTGCGGTGCATGAACTTCACGTTAACCGGCGCGGGTTCCGGCCGGATGCGGATTTTCTGTCGGTGGTCGTGACTAGCGTGGCGGGTATGGACATTGAGACGCGGGGAGACCAGCCCTACGCCGCCGTCAGGGCCACGGTCACGCTCGAGACGTTCCCCAAGATCGCCCACCGCTTTCCCGAGGTCATGCAGTGGCTGGCCGATCGCGAGTTACCGATCCTCGGAGCGCCGTTCTTCCGGTACTTACGCGTGTCGGGCGACGAGTTCGAGGTCGAGGCCGGCATTCCCACCATCGCCGAGGTGCCCGGCGAGGGCGAGGTGTTCACCGCGACGCTGCCCGCCGGCCAGTACGCGGTGGCGGTCCACGAGGGCAGTCCGGACGGGCTGGCCGCCGTCATCGAGGGGCTCCTCGCGCACACCGTGCGGTACGACCGCGACGGCGACAGGTGGGGTGCCCGCCTCGAGACGTACTTCACCGACCCGGCCGTGGAGCCGGATCCGAGCAAGTGGACGACGGAGGTGGCCATCAGGCTCGCGGACTGAGCCGGACCCGTTCGCACTTATATGCCGAGTGGGCTATATTGCTGGCATGGCATCTACGTTCGCCGTGCTGGCCGACCGGAGTCGCCGGGAGATCCTCGACCTGCTGCGGGAACGCGAGCGGCCGGTCGGTGACCTCGTCGACCGGCTGACACTCACCCAGCCGACCGTCTCGAAGCACCTCAAGGTGCTGCGCGAGGCCGGTCTCGTCGAGGTGCGCACGGACGCCCAACGGCGCTGGTACCGGCTCGCCCCCGGCCCGCTGGCCGAGATCGACGCCTGGCTCGCGCCGTACCGGCGGATGTGGGAGAAGAGCCTGGACGCACTCGAACGCCGACTCGACGAGATCGAAGGGGACTGACCCGTGGACGCCGAACTGCGGATGATCGAGGGCAAGCCCGTCCTACGTTTCGAGCGCAGGCTGCGGCACTCGCCGGAGAAGGTCTGGCGGGTGGTCACGGAACCGGCCGAGATGAAGCACTGGTTCCCGGCCGAGGTCACGATCGACGGCCGGAAGATGAGCTTCACCTTCCCGAGCGAGGCACCGGTCGACGCGGACGGTGGCGAGGGCGAACTGCTCGAGTCCGACCCGCCGAAGGTCTTCGCCTTCCGCTGGATCAACGACGTGCTGCGCTTCGAGATCCTGCCGCGCGAGGACGGCTGCCTGCTCGTCTTCACCGCCGTGGTCACGAACAAGCTGTCCGTGGGCCGCGACGCCCCCGGCTGGACCACCTGCCTCGACGCACTGGTCGCCCGCGCCGACGGCACGAAGTTCGAGCCGCCGACGGAGTGGCTGCCGCTCATCGAGCACTACACCGCCGAGTTCGGCCTGGACGAGGGCACCGACGAGCCCACGGGCGTCACGTTCGTCCGCGACCTGGTCTGGAAGCCGCTCGACGAGGTCTGGCAGCTGTTGACCGAAGGCGCTGTGGACGCGGTCCCGGCCCGCGCCGTCCACCCCGGCCTCACGCCGGGCAAGGTCACCAGGGCCGAGGCGCCGCGCCTGCTGGAGTTCGAATGGCTCCAGGACGGCGAGCCGAAGGGCGTCGTCCGCTGGGAGTTCGAGCACGTCCCGCTGCAGGGAACGACGGTCACGCTGGTCCAGGAGAACGCCCACGGCCCCGAGGCGCTGGCGGCCTGGCACGTGCACCTGGAACTGTTCTTCGCCGCCACGCAGGGCGAGATCCGCTGCCCGTGGCCGAAGGAGCGGGAGGAGGAGCTGGCCAAGCGCTACTCCGAGCGCTGAACCCCAGAGGCCTCAACCGGCGAAGCCGCGGAGCCCCACCGGCGAAAGCCCCGCCGCACAACGCGGCCGTCCGACAACAACGGCCGCGTCAAAGGGCATCACTCGTGCTGCACCCGATCGACGAGGCAGGCCCAGTCCGGCGCGGCCCTCCGCCCCAGCCGCCGAGCCGCCCGGTGTTCGTGCTCCAGCACGGCCAGCCGCCGGTCACGCGGATCCGGCGCCAGGTCTTCGAGCCGGAGCACGTCGGCCGGGGTCAGCCGGAAGCTGACGAGCTTGGTCGAGTCGATCCGCGCGATCGTCCACCAGCACGTCGCCGCCGCGTACTCGCAGCCGAGCGAACGGAACTTCTCCTCGGCGAGAAGGAGATCCAGCACGGCCTCGGCCTTCTCCCGAGTGGCGAGCAGCAGGTCGGCGCGCACCTGCAGGGACCTGGCGACCACCTCGGGGAAGTCCGCGGTGGTGATGACGTCGGTGACGAACTCCTTGCCCTCGTTGTACTTCCGGGCGGCGAGGCAGAGCCTGGCCTGCAGCACGGTGAGCCACTGGTACGGCTCGGTGCCCGGCGTCAGCAGTCCCTCGGCGGCATGCGCACGTTCCCACGCGCCACCCAGCTCCGAGCGGTCCCGCGTCATCTCGTACCGCAGCAGCTGCCGTTCCGCCTGGAGCGAGGCGCACACCCCGACCTCCTCGCTCGTCGGACCGGAGATGGAACGGAACAGCGTGGTCGCGAGGATCAGCAGGTGCTCACAGTTGCGCAGGTAGAACTCCCGGTCGTACGGGAGCGCTTCCATCGCCATGTGCAGCAGGACTCGGGCGTGCGCACGTTGCCCGCGCGCCGCCGTGTCCAGGTCGCGGTACTTCTTCGCGATCTGCGCCCCCTCCTCTGCCACGGACGCCGCCTGACTGAAACGGTGCTCCCGCAACAGGTGCCACGACTGGCCCGACACCAGGACCTTCGCCTTCAACGCGCCTTCGCCCTTCAATGGCAACGTTGACGAGAGCGTCTTCAAGCACACGTCGGACAAACGGCTGACGAGCCCCACGTCGCCGTGCGCCTTGGCCACGCCGACGACCGAGTCGAACGCCCTGGCGAGCTCCAGGTCGCCCTCTCCCTGCTCCACCAGCTCGCGCGCCAGCTGGTAGGCCTGTGCGGAGGACGGCGGGCAGGCTTCCAGTCCGGCCAGCATCATCCGGGTCTGGTAAAGGCCTTCCGGTTCCGCGCGCATCGTGCCACCCCCGATCTCGAGCGCCCCGAGACTTCGCACCAGCTCCTCCTCACCGTGGCGGTTACCCGGATCGAACCGGTGAATCACCAACTGCTGCAGCACGGACGGCAACGCGTTGGCGTCGATCCCGGGTGGCACGACCGGCAGCACCGCGCACCCGTGCGCGCCGCCGTGGTGGTAGATCTTGTGCCGCACCAGCCCCGCCTCGTAGCGCACTCCCCTGCGCTCCACGAAGTCGTTGGACAGCAACGCTTTCAGGTAGTCGTCGGACACGATGACCAGGACCGTCCGATCGCGGACGGCGGTCTCCATCCAGGCCGGAATGGACAGTGGGTGGATGATGCTGAGGTCTCCGTCCCACAACACGTCGAAACCGCGTGCCCGCAACGCTCCTACCACCGCCGACGCGGTAGGGCCTCCATCGCTACTGCTGTAGCTAACGAATATGGCCATCGCATTGCCCTCTCAAGTCGAGAACCTCAAGGGGCTGAACGCGATCTCTGGTGTCGTTGCACATGGTGCGCCTCCCGCGGGTGTGGTCGCGCACCGATCCGGCTGGACCGGTGCGGCGAGGACCAATCACCCGAACGGGACCTGGATGGCGGCACTCATCAGGGGTCGAACGTCATACGCTGACGGACGGCGACATCGCCTCGCCTCATGGGACTGGGGTTCGGTTGTGGAAGCCATCGGGCGAGTGGCTGCGTCAACAGCCACCCGCCCGGCCTTGCGATCAAAGTCCTCCCAACTCCTCGAGCCGCCGGTCGATCACCTTCGGCGTCTCCTCCGCGGGCAGCGCGAACTCCTCCACCTGGAAGAAGTAGCCGAGGAACTCCTTGAGCTCCGGCCCCGACGTCATCAGGTCGTCGCGCCCCGGATGTTCCAGCAGCAGAGCGAAGTCCTCCTCCCCCTCGGAGAACTCGAGGATCGAGAACGAGCTCTTCATGGCGGGGTGGATGCCGGCCGAGAAGGGCAGGATCCGGATCGTGACGTGGTCGAGCGCGGCGACTTCCTTGATCCGCCGCAACTGCTCGCGCAGCACGTCATCGCTTCCGATCACCCGGTGCAGCACGGACTCGTCCAGGATGATGAAGATCTCGGGGCCGTCGGGGTCCAGCACCGACTGGCGGTGCATGCGGATCTCGACACTGCGATCCGCCCGCGCACCCGAAAGCCCGTAAGCCGTGACGAGCGCCAGCGCGTACTCCGGGATCTGCAACAACCCCGGGATGACGTTGAGCTGGCACTGCCGGATCCGGATGGCGGAGGTCTCCAGTTCGAGGAACTTGGCGAACTGCTCGGTGAACGACCCGCGGTACTTCTCCATCCACTCCGACTTGGACTGCCGGATCGCCCTGGTGATCCCCACCAGGTCGGCGACACGGGCGTCGTCCCGCACGCCGTAGTGGAACAGGAGCGCCTGCACATCGGTGACGGAGATCTTGTTCTCCCCCTTTTCAATCCTGATCAGTTTCGAAACGGACCAGTCCATCGCCTCCGCGACAGCCTGCTGACTGAGACCGAGCCCGTCTCGCGTCTGCCTCAACTCGGCGAGCAGGCGCTTCTGCAGCACGACGGGACTTTCCTTGGGGGGCAACACCCCTCCTCCCTCAATCTGCTAGGTAGCAGAATGGTAGTGGCCAATTGGAGGGGTTCCACAATGCTTGTCAACCAATTGACCAGTTTCAGGGAGAGGGATAGCAGCCTCGGGCCAGATTGATCAAACTCGGACAGACCTCCAGGTGACACCCGTCCGGCTGAACTCAGAACTGGACGAAGGTCAGGAACGCACGCCATCCGACCGGCGGAACCTCGAGCCACTGGCCGTCGAGGTCCTTGGAGTCCCTGACCCACACCGCACGGCCATCACCTGCGCATTCGACACAGCTAGTGGCTTCACCACCGCTGTGGGAACTGCGCTTCCACGTGAGCTCCGCCGCCATCGTCGCCCTCCCGGCATGGTCCCCGACCCGACAAGGCCACACCCGAGACTAGGTCCGGCAAGTTGATCGAGACACCGCCAGAGGTGCGCCGCCCGATGGACAGAAAGATGCCAGATCAAGGACACGGCGGCAGCGGAAGTTGTTGGTACGACATGGAATCAGAGCGAAGCGAGCCGGTCTACGCCGACACCGCTGATCAGCAGCCGCTCCTTGCCGTTGCCGAGCAGCCGCCGCGTCCAGTCGGTGAACCCGCCGTCACCGATCTCCTCGCCGTGGAGATAAACCTTGTAGCACAAGCCTTTGTAGTACCCGGCCTGCCGCGAGCCGCGCACCACTTCGAACCTCGGATCCAGCACGGTCACGCGCACTTCGACGTCCCCACAGGCTTCGCGCAGCAACACGATGTGCTCGGCGAAGTGTTGCCGCTCAAAGACAAGCGAGCCACGATCCCCGCACCGGCCAGTGGTTTTCCACGAGCGCGCCCGTTGATCACCTGACTACCCTCGAAAGCATGACCGACGCGATGCAGGTGGGCGAGCTGTGGGGCCGCCGGGCCGCACAACGAGCGGCTCTCGGCGCGAAGATGTCCCTGCCCGCCTGGAAGACCGCGATCGAGCGCACCGGCGTCAAGCCGAGCAGCACGGTGCTCGACCTGGGCTGCGGCAGCGGCGAGTTCTGCGCCCTGGCAACGGAAGCGGGCGCGCACGCCACCGGCATCGACGCGTCGCACGAGATGATCAAACTGGCCAGGGAGGCCGCGCCCGCCGCCGAGTTCCACGTGCGCGCGCTCGGGCCGTTACCTTGGGAGGACGGCACGTTCGACGTCGTCACGGCGTTCAACGCGCTGTTCTTCGCGCACGATCCCGAGGCGGCGTTCGCGGAGGCCGTCCGGGTCAGCAAGAACTACGTGGTCGTGTGCGACTGGCACCCGGAGCACCCGAGCGACACCATCACCGTCGGGTGGAGCGTGAAAGGTCCCAGCGGACGCCGGCGCGCGAGGACACCTGAACCGCACGAGAAACTGACGATCGACATTCCCCAGTTCTTCCCCGACGAGGACTCGATGCTGCGCGCCTTCCTGAGCACAGGCGGCTACCAGCCGATCATCGAGACCGACGGCGAAGAAAATGTGGCGGAGAAGATCAGGGCCGCGACCGAACAGTTCCGCACCGAAGACGGCGGTTATCGGTTCGCGAACAAGTACCTGATGTCACTCTTCCGCAAGAACGAGATCCCCAGGAGCTGAAAGTCAGGCCGCGGCGAGGATCTCGTAGCCGGCCGAGGTGAGGGCAGCGGGGCCTGGACAGGTGCTGATCAGGCCCGCAGTCCTCAGGCGCAGCCCGGCGACCTGGTCGGCGCAGCACAGGCCGTCGACGAGCAGGGAGCTTCCGGAGATCTCGCACCGGCCGTCGGCGACGGCTCTGAGAACTGCGCGGTCGCGGTGTGTCAGCGATGAGGCGGTCATCTTCTTCTCCTAGCGGTAAAGCGTGTACTTACTAGTACGTCGAAGAAGAAGGGGTCGGTTCGACATCATCGGAAGAGAATTCCGCGCGTACACCCAGAAGCCGTACCGCGCGGCCGTGTTCGAACCGGTCGAGCACCGTCAGCGCGGCCGCCGCGAGATCGTCGGCGGACGACGTCGGCGCAGGTAGCTTCATCAGCCGCACCTTCGTGAAGAAAGGCACAAAGCGCACCTTCACGCCCACGCGCACGACCGGGCGTCCCTCGGCGGCCACGTCCACCGCCACCTGGTGGGCCAGCGTCACGACCTCGCGCCGGATGTCCTCCAACGACGTGAGGTCCTGCTGGAACGTCTTCTCGCGCGACCGCGACTTCACCACCCACGGCGTCGCGGACACCACCGTGTCACCCGCGCCCAGCGCGACGGTCCGGAAGTACGGGCCCATCCGCGGCCCGAACCGACCGGCCAGCACCTCGACCGACGCGGACGCCAGGTCCGTCACGGTCACGATGCCCAGCTCGGCCAGCTTGCGCTCGGTCTTCGCCCCGATCCCCCACAGCGCGGAGGTCGGCCGGTGCCCCATCACCTCGACCCAGTTCTCCCGGGTCAGCTGGAACGTCCCGGCGGGCTTGCCGAACTCGGTCGCGATCTTGGCCCGCAGCTTGTTGTCCCCGATGCCCACCGAGCAGTGCAGACCGGTCGACGCCAGCACCGCCGCCTGCAACGACCGGGCCAGCTCGAAGGGGTCGTCGACCGCGGCGCCCACGAACGCCTCGTCCCACCCCATCACCTCGACGACGACCGGGAACGACCGCAGCACGGCCATCACCTCGGCCGACGCCGCCTCGTACAGGCCGTGGTCGGCGGGCAGGAACACGGCGTCCGGCAGCTTCTTGAACGCGGTCCGCAACGGCATCCCGGAGTGCACGCCGAACTCCCGCGCCTCGTACGACGCCGTGGCCACGACCGCGCGCTCGGTCGGGTCGCCGTTGCCGCCCACCACCACGGGCCTGCCGCGCAACGACGGGTCGCGGAGGACCTCCACCGCCGCGATGAACTGGTCGAGGTCCACGTGCAGGACCCAGTCCGCCATGCTGGACAGTATGAAACGGTCGGCGGGAATCCTGCTGTTCAGGCGAACGGACCAGCTCGAGGTGCTGCTGGGTCACATGGGCGGCCCGTTCTGGGCCCGCAAGGACGCCGGCGCCTGGTCGGTGCCGAAGGGCGAGTACACCGAGGACGAGACGCCCGAAGACGCCGCGCGCAGGGAGTTCACCGAGGAGCTCGGGCTGGAAGTCCCGGAAGGCGAGCTGATCTCGCTCGGCGAGGCCAAGGGCTCCGGCAAGGTCATCACGGTGTGGGCGCTCGAAGGCGACCTCGACCCGGCGACGGTCACGCCCGGCACGTTCGAGATGGAGTGGCCGCCGAAGTCGGGGCAGAAGAAGGAGTTCCCCGAGGTCGACCGCGTGCAGTGGTTCAGCGTGGAAGAGGCGAGCGCGAAGATCGTCTCCGCGCAACGCCCCTTCCTCGAACGACTCACGGCCAGATAGAGGCGACCCATTCCGGGGGGTCGATGAACGGGTTCCGGTTGTGCTGGATGCTGTCGAAGATCACCTGGTTGCGGCGCTTCTCGAACGCGTCCGGCGGGTCCTGCAGGCTCCACTGCTTGAGCACCGACAGTTTGCCGATGAACGGTGCCGAGTCGTTGTCGACCGACTCGTTGAGCTCCAGGTCCTTGAAGCCGTCGTCGCCTGCGTAGCGCACGGCCATGTAGAACATCATGCGGGCGACATCGCCCTTCACCGCGGCGCGCGGCTCGAACGAGTCGCCGTCGTACTTGCTGCCGGGCGCCTCCGGAACGGCGGAACCGCCGTTGTCGAAGTCGAGGTTGCCGCGGGTGGCGTTGACCGACACGTCCTCCGGCCGCAGGTGGTGGATGTCGGTTCCCGGCCCGGGAACCTCGGCGAAGCCGCCGTGCGACTTGGCCCAGACATGCTCGCGGTTCCAGTCGTTCTGGTCAGGGCCGTGCTGCGCCTTCGACCGCGAAATTCCGCTGTACAGCAGGATCACGTTGTTCGAGTTGGCCGGGTCCTGGTCGGTGGCAATCAGCGCGTCCCAGACGTCTTCGTACTTGAGCACGGTCTGGTTCTTGATGATGCCGTGCAACGCCGACTTCAACTGCGGACCGGACTTGCCGCAAGCCGCCGTGTAGTAGGCCTCGCAAGAGGACGGAGGCGGTGTCGTCGTCGTTGTCGGCGGCGCAGTGGTGGTGGTCGGCGGTGTTGTGCCGGCGAACGCGAACGCTGTGGGCGTCTTCAGGCCGGCGTGCGAGATGTATGCGGTGAGCGTGCCCGTCACGTCGATCTGCTTGCCCAGCAGTGACGGGTTCGACTTCAGGCCCCACGCCGCCCGGAACCCGGACGTGATCTGCACGTACAGCATGCGAGAGGTGCCGGTCTCGGACGCCGTGTCCGCCAGCGCGAGCGCGTAGTCGTCCGGATAACCCGATCGGATGACCGTGGTGCTGGTCGTGGGCTCCCCGACGACGTACCCGCGGACGGTCGCCGATGCCCCGGTCTGCTGGCTGATCGCCTGGGCCACGGTGAGTGGAGCTGCTGCGACAGCGGCGGTCGACCCGTACAGGCCGACCGCCGCCAACAAACCGATGACTAACGCAAGTGGACTCCACCGCGCCATGTGCCCTCCCCGATCGCGTGAATGTTGTGCACACGATCGGTGGATATGGTCAACGTGCGGTTAACGCGCGATCACGGCAGCAGGACGACCTTGCCCGTGGTCCTCTTCGACTCGACGAGCTCGTGCGCCTTCGCGGCGTCCGCGAGCGGCACCGCGTGGTCGATCTGCACCTTGAGCTGCGGCAACGCGGCGAGGTCGGTACCGGACGCGGAGACACCCGTGAACAACTCGAACCGGATGCCGAGGTCCACAGCTCGGTCAACGTCAAAACCCGGGTTGCCCGGAATGATCGACACGAGCACGCCGCCGGGCTTCAGGACCTTCGCGGAACGCTCCGCGTAGTCCCCGCCGATCAGGTCGAACACGACGTCGACCGGCTCGATCGACGTGAAGTCCTCGTGCCGGTAGTCGATGAGCTCGTCCGCGCCGAGCGAGCGCAGGAAGTCGTGCTTGGCCGCCGACGCGGTACCGATCACGTACGCGCCCTGTGCCTTGGCGATCTGCACCGCGACGTGCCCGACGCCACCGGCAGCGGCGTGGATCAACACGCGCTGACCAGCGGCAAGCCCGCCACGACCGACCAACGCCTGCCACGCCGTCAGCGCCACCATCGGTACCGCGCCCGCCTCCTCGACGGTCAGGTACGACGGCCGCGCCACCAGGTCGGACGCGTTCGCCACGGCGTACTCGGCGTAGCCACCGCCGGTTCCGGGCCAGGTGAGCAGCCCGTAGACCTCGTCACCGGCGGCGAACCCCTCCACGCCCTCACCGAGCTGCTCGACGGTGCCCGCGACGTCCCAGCCCAGCGTGAACGGCGGCTCACCGAGCGCGGGGTAGCCACCGGCGCGAATGTACGTGTCGACCGGGTTCACACCGGCCGCACCGACCTTGACCAGCACCTGGCCGGCTCCGGGTACCGGCTTCGCGACCTCCGCGACCTCCAGCACGGACGCGGCCCCGACGGTCTTCTGCGTGATGACTCGCATGATGATGATCCCCTTCGATGTTCTCGATGGACACCATCTTGCAGTTAGCGCCAACTTTTAGAAAGTAGGCACTTCCAGGTAACTAACTCTCCCGCAGGTACAGATCGCGGAGCAGGGCGATCTCGGCGCTGTGGTGGATCACCTCGCGGTTGATGTGCAGTACGAGGGTGGCCATCGGTTCCTCGGCGAACGGCCCCTCCGCCGGACCGACAGCCTTCGAGAGGTCGGCCGTGCGCACACCGGCCATCCACGCCCCGTAGGCGTCGTCGAGCTGCTTCAGCGCGTCATCAGCGGTCATCGCGTACTGCCACGTCGTGTGGTCGGCAGGCGGACCGCCGAAGTGCGATGCCGTGCGCATGCAGAACACGCCAATGATGATGTGCGCCAGTCGCCACGCGATCGTGGTGACCGGTGCGGGCTCGGGCGCCGGGTACTGCCAGTCGATCGAGTTGTCCCGGTGGATGGTCCACACGTCCGGCACGGGCTCCCAGAAGTACTCGTCGTCGGTCAGCCCGTCGAGACGTGGCCGCGCCTGCACCTTCCAGTGGAACTCGAGCTGGTCTGTCAACTGCTTGTTCCAGTCCATGCCGAGAACGGTAAATCCGTTTGCGGACAACCACTGCCCTGGAAACACTCGGCACGTGGAGATTCGCACCTCGCGCCCCGAAGACGTGGACCAGGTCGAGAAGCTCATCGTCTCGCGCATGGACCCCAGCGACGGCGTCGACGCCCGGCTGCTGATGACCGACCCCGACGCGGGCTGCGAGTGGGTCGGGGTCGCCACCGACGGCGAGCGGATCGTCTCCACCGCCACGCTGATGGACGAGACCGTGACGCTGGCCGGTCTCGACATCCCGGCGGGCCAGGTCGAACAGGTCGCCACCGACACCGAGTACGAGGGCAGGGGCCTGGTGCGGCAGCTGATGGGCTGGGCGCACGACAGGTCCGCCGAACGCGGTCACCTGGTCCAGGTCATGATCGGCATCCCGTACTTCTACCGCCAGTTCGGCTACACGTACTCGATCCCGGTCAAGCAGACCAGGCCGCTCGTCAAGAAGCCCGAACCCGTTGCGGGACACACGATCCGGCGGGCGACCGAGGCCGACATCCCGGCGCTCGACAGGTTCCAGCGCGACGCCCAGCAGGGCGTGGACCTGCACATGGGCCATTCCACGCCGTGCTGGCGGTGGCTGATCGACCGCACCGGCACCACCACGTGGATCGTCGAGCGCGACGGCATCCCGGTCTCCACCGGCCGCAGCACCCCGCCGGAGGAAGGCGACGTCGTGCTGGGCGAGATCGCGGGGATCGACGACGACGCTGTCAAAGCGCTGGTGCAGCTGGTGAATCCCGATCAGGTCGTCGAACGACTACCGGTGCTCGAGCAGTACCTGGAGGCTCGACGCCCTGGCCTGGAGCAGTACCTGGTGCGCATCCCGGACGTGCCGAAGCTGTTCGAGCACCTGCGCCCGGTGTTCACGAAACGCCTGCGGGGCCAGGAACCCGCCGACGTGCTGCTCGGCTTCTACCGCACCCACGTCCGCTTCCGCTGGGACGGCACAGACATCGGTCCGTATGAGTGGGGCGGCACGATGATGGGACCGGGCGAGGAAGGCGGGGCGGGAATCGCCCCGGACCTCCTCGCACCGCTGCTGTTCGGTCCGCACGGCATCGACGGGCTGCGCCGGTGGTTCAGCGACGTCTACCCAGGCCCGAACTTCGACCTGATGAACGCTCTGTTCCCGCCGGTCACCAGCGACCTGCTGACCTTCTACCTGCCCTAGGGCATGCCCCAGAACCGTTTCGTGTTCGCACCGGCCGGAGCGATCACCAGCTCTGGCGACGTACCGCGCGTCTTGACCACCACGTCGTCGTTGCGCGCCAACGTGATCGTCAACGTGCCGTCCGAGTTGGCCTGGAACGGCACCGCGGAGCCGTCGAAGCGCACGACCTCGAACGACCCGGCGAGGTTGCCCGGGTGCAGCCGCAAGGGCTCTCCCGCCAACGACTTCACCCGCACGAACTGCACGCGACCCGCCTTCCGCACCGCGCTGACCAGGAACGCGCCTTCGGTCCGCACGTTGTGCACGGACACGCTCGCCCACGCCGCCGGCACCGCGGGGAAGACGCGCACGACCCCGCCCCAGCTCTGCACCAGCATGTCGTGCATGGTCTGCGCGCCGGACAACGGCGTCTCGATGACCGGGCCGGACTCCTTGTACATCGTGTTGGGCTGCACGTACTTGTCCAGCAACGTGACCAGCTGGCCGCGGGCCTTGTCGCCGTCGCCCAGCAACGCGTACATCGAGCCGGACCCCGTGAAGGTGTAGCCCTGCAACGCTCCCGTGAAGCTCAGCCAGTGCTTCATCGACTTCTGCAACGCGTCGCGGTTGGCGGGCACAACAGGATCCAGCGCGTAGAGCGGGTAGAACCACAGCAGGTGCGAGTAGTGCCGGTGCGACTTGGTCATCTTCACGTCGGCGCCGATCCAGAACCCCTGCGTCGAGTCCTGCGGCGGCTTCACCAGGTTGTCCATCACGTCACGCCACTTGGCCAGCAACGGATCGGCGAGCCCGAGCCGGGCGTTCGCCCAGATCAACGTCCTGCAGCCCCAATGCAGAAGCGCGAGGTCGTAGTTGCAGTCCTTTGTGGACCCGTACTCCGGCGAGAACGTCCTCGGCAGGTGGTAGACGCCCTTGGAGTCCTTGGTCAGGAAGTGCAGGTGGTAGTTGACGGCCCGGCGCAGCAGCGGGAACACCAGGTCGCGCAGCACGGCGTCGTCCATCTGGTGCCGGTAGGTCAGGAACGCGTTGTGCAAGGCCCACAACAGGTTCCCGCACTCCGGATCGCCATCGGCGCCGGGCTGCGCGACACCACCCTTGAGGTCTTCCTGGGTCGTGCGGGCGATCCCGGCCGAGTCCGAGCGGTACTGCGACGGCACGTTCGCCACCAGCGCGTCGCGGCTGCGGTCCAGCGACGCCGTCAGCGAGTCCAGCTCCCAGTGCCCGGTGGCGTTGAGGATCCAGTACTCCAGCTGCACGTTGAGGTTCCACCACGTGCCGGGCCACGGCGTCGGCTCCAGCCACGGTCCGCACGTGCCGAGCACCGGACGGTCGCGGCGGGTCGCGCAGGCCAGTTTGTAGAGCTGGATCCAGTAGAAGCTCTCCAGGCGGGTGTCGGCCACCGACACGAAGCTCTTGGGGTAGAAGGCATTCCACCACGACCGGTGCTCCGCGCGAAGCTGGTCGTCAGTCAGCACTGAAGCGCTGGTGAGCGTTGCCGACGCCACGGAGTCGGCGTTCTTCGCCGGGAACGTGTGCGCGACGGTGGCCAGCAACGTACCGGACCGGAGCTGCCACCGGGTCACCGTCTGCCCACCCGCCACCAGGTCCTGCGTGCAGACGGTGCCGCTGACCTTGGGATCCGGGTTGGTCTTCAGTCCGGACGGCGCCGGCTTGAAGTCCAGCCGCGGGCTGCGGGCCTTGTCGGGCACGAACGTCCACTTCACCCGCTCCGCCCCGGAACGCACCGAGGCCGAGACCAGCAGCACATCGCGAGAGGCGTGCACGAACGCCCGGATCTCCAGCACACCAACGGAAGTCGTCACGGTGCCGGTCAGCTCCGCGTTCCACAACGAGAGCCGCAGGTCGACGTCCGTGATGTCACCGGCGGTGTCGAACAGGAAGTGGCCGATGGGCAGCCGCGCGTTGCCGAAGTTGGTGCCGCCGGTGCCCTGGTGGTCCCGAACGCGGGTGTCGCCGATCTTGAACGCCAAGCGCTTGCCGATCCGGTACACGGACGCGCCCAGACCGCCGTTGCCGAGGAACGGGCCCTGATAGAAGGTCGTCGGCACGGACGCCCACACCGGGTCGAGCCCACCCAGGTACGACGCCCAGTCGACCCGATCCTCCAGGCCCTCGGCAGCGGCTGAAGCGGCGGAAACTCTCGAGAGCGCCACGGCACCGGCAGTGCCGGCGAAGAGGGTGCGACGGGAGAACAGCACGGCGACTCCATCCTCGAAATCGGGAGGCGGCGGCCGATTCATCGGATGTGTAGTCCTCTGAAGCGTTCCGTGTCAATAAACCGAGCGCTCGGTCTAGTATTAGTGCCTATGACGACTGTGCAGGAGGCCGCGGCGGTCCGGTACGGCATCTGGGTGGTCTGCCCGGTGCTGGGTGCCGCCGCGGTGTGGGGGCTCGAGCTGGCAGCCGGGTGGATCACGACGCTGAAGTGGTTCCCGTTCCAGGGCGTGTTCAGGCTGATCACGGACATCCCGGAACCGTGGGCGACGGTCGCGGCACTTGCCGTCGGCGCCGTCGCGGGTGGCGTGCTCGCGTTGCTGTGGGCCGCGGAGATGATGTCGGTCGTGGTCTCGCACGACCGCGTGACGCTCAAGAAGGACGAGAAGATCTTCGACTTCGGCCGCAACGAGGTCGAGTCGGTGTTCGCCGAGGGCAAGCAGCTGGTGCTGCTGTCGCCGAACGGCGCCGAGCTGGCCCGCGAGACATCCGATCTAAGTAAGAACAAGCTCGCAGATGCCTTCCGGAGCCAGGGCTACCGGTGGCGCGACGCGGACCCGTTCGCGAACGACTTCAAGATGTGGGTCGAGCACGCGCCAGAGCTGTCGGCGGACGTGAACGCGCTGTTCACGGCACGTCGGAAGGCCATCTCGAAGTACGAGAACGAGGAAGCCGCAGAATTGGCGCGGGAGATCCGCAAGCGCGGCGTCTACGTCAAGGACGAGAAGAAGAGGCAGTACTACAGGTGCGAACGGTAGATCCGGTCAAGCACGCGGCGAAGAAGCGGCACATCACCGACACCGCCGCGGGCTTGTTCGCGGAGAAGGGCTTCGACCGGACGACCGTCGCGGACATCTGCAAGGCCGCAGACATCAGCACGGGCAGCCTGTTCCACTACTTCCCCACCAAACGCGCGATCTTCCTGGAGATCTTCGAGCAGGACGGCCGGGACAACGCGGAGATCTTCGCCCAGGCCCGCGAAAGTGACCCGTGGGACGCCGTGCTGATGGTGGTCGACCACCTGTGCGTCCCCGCGCTGGACCGGACGATCGCCGGGCTGGTGCTGGAGGTCGTCGCGCAGGCGAGCCGCGACCAGGAGCTGTGGGACCTCGTCGCGCGCAACGAGGTGGTGGTCCGCGACGAGCTGGCCGAGCTGCTGCAACGCGCCCACGACGCCGAGCGGATAGCCCTCCCCGTGGACGCCAGGACGGCAGCCACATGGGTCCAGGGACTGGTCGACGGCCTGTTCGGCAGGCTGGTCGACCCGGACTTCGACGCCGCCGAACAGGTGAGCACCCTCCGGTTGATCCTTTCCCGTTTCGTGGGTGCTCAAGCACCATGAGGGCATGGCCTACGACGTCGCAGCGGTCCGCGCCCACTTCCCCGCGTTGCGCGAGGGTGCCGCGCACTTCGACGGACCCGGCGGCTCGCAGACGCCGGACGTCGTCGGCGAGGCGGTCAGAGAGGCCCTGACCTCGGCGATCTCGAACCGCGGCAGCGTCACGGCCTCGGAACGCCGGGCCGAGGAGATCGTCCGGAAAGCCCGCCGCACGATGGGCGAGTTCCTCAACGCGGGCAGCATCGTGTTCGGCCGCAGCATGACCCAGCTGACCTACGACTTCTCCCGCACGCTGTCGAAGAACTGGCGGCCGGGAGACGAGATCATCGTGACCCGGATCGACCACGACGCGAACATCAGGCCGTGGGTGCAGGCGGCCGAGGCGGCGCGGGCAACGGTGCGTTGGGCGCCGTTCGACCGCACGACCGGCGAGCTGCCCATCGAGGCCGTCACGAACCTGCTGTCCGACCGCACCCGCGTCGTCGCGATCACGGCGGCGTCGAACCTGCTCGGCACGCGTCCGGACGTGGCGGCGATCACGGCGGCGGCGCACGAGATGGCGGCGTTCGTGTACGTCGACGGCGTGCACTACACACCACACCTGCCGGTGGACATGGAGGCTATGGACGCGGACTTCTTCGTGTGCT
Source organism: Pseudonocardiales bacterium (assembly GCA_032230575.1). GTDB lineage: Bacteria > Actinomycetota > Actinomycetes > Mycobacteriales > Pseudonocardiaceae > Lentzea. Next base: position 17,550 of record JAVXWK010000004.1, read on the forward strand.
CGCCGTACAAGTTCCTCGGCCCGCACCTCGGCGTGCTGGCGGCCGCGCCGGAGCTGCTGGAGACGTTGCGGCCGGACAAGCTGCTGCCGTCGACGAACGCCGTGCCGGAACGGTTCGAGCTGGGCACGCTGCCGTACGAGCTGCTCGCCGGCACGACCGCGGCGGTGGAGTTCATGCGCGGGCTCGACGGCCTGGAAGAGCACGAGTTCGGGCTCCGCGACCAGCTGGAGGCAGGGCTGCAGAAACTCGGCGTACGGATCTACAGCAAGGCCGCGCAGCGCACGCCGACCGTGCTGTTCTCGGTCGACGGCCTGGAGCCCGCCGAGGTGTACCGCAGGCTGGGCGCCGAGGGCGTCAACGCTCCGGCGGGCCACTTCTACGCGATCGAGTGCTCGCGGTGGCTCGGCCTGGGCGACAAGGGCGCGGTGCGGGCGGGCATCGGCCCCTACACCGACGAGTCCGATGTGGACCGGCTGCTCAAGGCCGTGGCGAAAATCAGATGAACAGCAGCAGCCCGACGTAGACGAGCCCGATGAACACGCTGATGTTGAGCCTGCGGGTGATGCGTTCACCGTGGTGGTCGGCGATCAACGACCGCGCCCGTGCCCACATCAGCTTCTCGCCGGCCTGCCTGTCCGGCAGCTGCGGGGTCGTGATCACGTCGCCGTGCGGGCCGAACGCGAGCATGAGCTGCGGTCCGGCGCGGCGGACTCCGTGCAGCTGCGCCCACGGCACGCGATAGGTCCAGATGCCCGTGTAGAGCATGACGGTGTTGTGGTCGAGGCGAAGCAACGGCTGGAAGCGCGCGACGGCGGACAGCACGCACTGCACACCGATCAGGCCGAGGATGATCAGCTCTGGGTAGTACTTCAACGCGATCAACGCCCCGGCCGCGCCGAGCAGCAGCACCACGCCCTCGGTCCGCCGCCGGTCGCCCGGCCACATCGCGTGCGGCAGCTCGACCGGAATGCCCGCGGTGACGGGTTCGCCCGGCAGGTGTGCACTGTGGACGGTGTGGCGCGGGCGGACGCGGCTCAGCGTGCTGGTGGCCACGACCTCGCCCTCGACCAGCAACGCGACCTGCCCGCCGTGGTGCCACTCGCCCGCGACGAGGACCTCGGCGGGGTCGAGCTGCACCGGCGCGTCCTCCTCGCCCCGCCACACCCGGCCGAACTGCTCGGTGTCGTGGTAGAGCGGCTCCTCCAGCCCGAGGTCGGCGAGCGTGGCCACCGTGGCGATGTCGGTCTTCTTGTACCGCAACAGGATCCGGCGCGGCCCGACCGGATGTGCCTGCAGCCGGATCGCCTTCACCGGGCCGGTCCACAACGAGCGGCGGCGGCGTTCGCGCGCGGCCAGCATGATCGCCAGGAACACCGCGGCGCCGCCGAGTGTGAGCCACCACGTGACGTCCTCGGGTTCGTTCACCATCTGCACCCACGAGCCGTCCGCGAACACCATCACCGCGTCGCCGATCTGGTACGTCTCGGGCGCGAGCGGCTGGAACATGGTGCGCTGCTTGTCCGGCAGCTCCACCCACACGTCGTAGGTGTCCTTGATGTCGACGACCTCGGCCTCGACCCGGCTGGCCTTCGCGACGTGCTGCTCGATCTCGCCGCTCATGAGGTCGTACTGCACGAACGTCAGAAATCCGAACAGGACGAGCAGCACCGCGATGATGCGCAGAACTCCGCGCGGTGGCGGCATGTCCGGCAACGAGACGGCGGCGGCGCCCGCGGCAGCGTGCTGGTCCGCGCGCGACCGGAGCGTCCACGCCCCCACGATCGCGCACGCACCGGCATGCAGCCCGAACGCGACGTTGGCGGTCGCCGACCCGTCGAGCACGATGTCCAGCACACCGAACGCGACACCCATCGCGCAGCCCGTGAGCACGCGGCCGAACAACAACAGCAGCGGTGTGGCCAGCAACGGCACCACGGCGAGTGCGAACACAGGGTCCGGCAGACACGGCTGCGCGGCCGTGCACGGGACCTCGTTCGCGCTCACGGCGAAGTAGAAGGCGACGATCCAGCCACCGACCAGCCCGACCTTGGCCACCCACCACGGAACCGCGGCCGTTTGCCAGCGCTGGACGTCCATGACGCGGATCATGACATGCCCATTGCTCCGAACGGTGCGATTCCCCCGCAACTAAACGGGTATCCGCAGGTCACTTGAACCCGGAGGTGGACATGCTGGCCCTCATCGCCGCAGTCGCGTTCGGTCTCGCCCTGATCCTCGACCTGGCGAAGACCGCACTCGGTGACGTGATCACCGCCAACACACTGGTCGTGCTCGGGCTGCTGCTGCTCGCCCTGCACATGGCCGGCATCGGCTCCGGCACCCGTTCGTGGAGCTGGCGCCGTGCCCGCAGGTAAGACCATCGACCGCCCCACCAAGTTGCCCAAGGGCGCCTGGTGGGGCGTTCTCAAACGGACGGTCAAGGAGTTCAACGACGACAACCTGACCGACTGGGCGGCTGCGCTCACCTACTACGCGGTGTTGTCGTTGTTCCCCGGACTCATCGTGCTGACGTCCGCTCTCGCGCTGTTGGGCGAGACGACGACGCAAGAGCTGCTGAAGTACGTCGACCAGGTCGCGCCGGGCCAGGCCGGTGACCTCATCAAGTCGTCCGTCGAGGAGCTGCAGAAGAGCCAGAGCAGCGCCGGGTTGCTGGGCATCATCGGCGTGCTCACGGCACTGTGGACCGCGTCCGGCTACCTCGGCGCGTTCATGCGCGCGTGCAACGCCGTGTACGACGTGGAAGAGGGCCGGCCGTTCTGGAAGACCGTGCCGATCAGGCTCGGGCTGACGCTGGGCTCGGTCGTGCTGGTGTCGCTCACGCTCGGCGCGCTCGTGCTGACCGGGGGCGTCGCGGACACCGTCGGCAACTGGCTGGGACTCGGCGACGCCGTCGTCACCGTGTGGGACATCGCCAAGTGGCCGGTCATCCTGCTGCTCGTGTCGCTAGCGTTCGCGGTGCTCTACTGGGCGGCGCCGAACGTGCGGCAACCGGGCTTCAGCTGGATCACGCCCGGCAGCCTGCTCGCGATCGTGCTGTGGGCACTGGCGACCGTCGGCTTCGCGATCTACGTGGCGAACTTCGCGTCCTACAACAAGACCTACGGCTCGCTCGGCGGCGTCATCGTCTTCCTGGTGTGGCTGTGGATCTCGAACATCGCCGTGCTGCTCGGCGCCGAGTTCGACGCGGAGCTGGAACGCGGCCGCCGCATGACCGGGGGCGAACAGGACCCCTCAGCCGAGCCGCGTGATCTCCCCGGGTAGCTCGGCCCTCGTCGCGGTCCAGACGCCGTCCGGTCCGGGTTCGATGCGCTCGCTCGTGTCACCGGGCACGAGCACCCACAGCTGGTCCTGCTTGGACAGCCACACCACGCCGATGCCGTCCGCACGTGAGCTCGTGGCGTACTCGTAGGACTTGCGGAACACGTCACCGCCGTTGCGGTCGGTCACGCGCACCTCGCTCGCGCTCTCCGCGTGCGCGACGAACTTGCCGCTGGGCGACGCCTTCGGTGCGCCGGGGCGGGCGAACCTGTCCTCCCGGTCGCTGCCGCAGCCCGCGACCAGGAAGAGCGCGAGCACCGCGGCCAGGACTCTCATGACAACTCGAAGACGGGATAGTCACCGGCGCGGGCCAGCAGCTTGTCCTGCGGTGTCGTGGCGTCCATGCCGGGGAAGAACTGCTTGACCTGACCGTGCCAGCGCCGCAGATAGGCCTGCATGATCACGGGCTTGGCCTCGTCCGGCAGCTCGGTGGCGGTGAAGGCCTCGACGGACCGGCCCCGGCGCAGCTCACCGGTGCCGGCGGCGCGCAGGTTGCGGACCCACGACGTGACACCGCGCGGGGCGAGCAGGTAACGGGTGCCGTCCAGCTCCAGCAAGTTCACCGGGGCGCTGTACACCTTGCCGCTCTTGCGGCCTCGCACGAACAGGGTGCGCATGCTCCTGGGCCCGAGCCCGAGCTTCACCAGCCTGCCCACGACCCTGTTCGCGAACTGCTCGAACCCGGTGGGGCGACTATTGCCGTGCGTCATGGGGCTCAAGGTAGCTAGCGTGATCGTCCGTGTGGACTGTTCTCGAAGAGTTTTACGACAATGTGCCCCGACCGGGATCTCGCGTTGAGGAACACGGTGAGCTGGTGCTGTTCCTCCAGGCGGGCGACGGCTATCCGTACTACGCGCGGCCGCGGTTCCCCGGTGGCCGGCCGACGGTCGCGGACGTGCTGAAGATGCGCGCACGGCAGCGTGAGCTCGGCGTGCCGGAAGCGCTCGAGTGGGTGCACGAGACCACACCTGACCTCCTCGACGCGGCTGTCGCGGCAGGCTTGGAGGTGCTCCAAGCCCCGCTGATGGTGCTCGACCCGGACAAGCTGCCCGAGCCGCACCCGTTCGTGAAAGTCCTCGACACGCGGCCGGTCGAGGTGTCGGTCGTGGCCCAGCTGGCGTTCTCGTCGCCGGGCACTCTGCCGGGCGAGGTCGGCACGGCGGAACGGGACGCCCAGCTGGGGAACGCGACTCCGATGAGCACCCGGCACCGGCACGCCGTGGCCGACCTGCCAGGCGAGGGCGTGCTGGCGGTCGGCACCGCGCAACGGGCGGGTGACGTCGTCGAGATCGCGGGAATCGGCACGTTGCCGGCGGCACGGCGACGTGGCCTCGGTGGTGCGGTGACGGCGGAACTGGCGCGGGACGCCCTGCGGAGGGGCGCGGAGCTGGTGTTCCTGTCGGCCGGAAGCCTCGACATCGCGCGCGTTTACGAGCGGGTCGGGTTCAGGCGCGTCGGAACGGCCTGCATCGCCTCACCAGTCGTGTGAGTTCAGTTCGCCACTGCGAGGCATCGGCACTCGAAACAAACAGCCGACGCACGGCATTCCGGACGGCTGGGTGAGCAGTTCCGCCTCACCGCGGTGGATGAGCTCGCCGCAGTACGCAGTGAGCGCGAGAGGCGTGCGGTCGTCGTCGGGCATGGGTACGAGGTGGCACGTGCGCTGTGTCTCTCCTACGACACCCGCACGCTTGCGGACCAGCAATACAGGCATGTGCGCTTCCGTTTCCTGAATGCTCATGCCTTCACCTCGGCGTCGTCCACCACACACACGACGGCGTGCGTGGTCGCGTAGAACTTGAGCCGGTAGGGGCCCGAGTTCCGCTCTGCAACTGCCGCGCAGAACTTGTCGGCGCTGACCTCTTCCGATCGCGGCGTTCGTTCGGCTAGGTCGATCACACCTAGATCGTGCGACGTGCAACAGGAAATTGGGAGGGTTACATACGATTTACGGGTCGCGTATGCGGAACTCGCATACTCACCTGAGCTGCGTGACTTCGGCGGCGAGCTCGGCGATGGCCGGCGTCTCATTCCACGGGTCGAGCCTGTCCAGCTCGTTCACGATCAGCTGCGAGCCGGTCGCCCGTGCCAGGTCGAGCGCCGCGAACCCGAGGTCGACGGCCTGGTCGACGTCCCCGTTGGCGGCGTGCGCGTAGGCGAGCCTGGCCGTGTGCACGCCCTGCTCCCACTGGCAGATGCCGCCCCACCTGGGCATGAGGTCCGTGTACGTGTTGATGGCCCGGCGGTGGTCGGCGAGGTCGACCATGCTCGCGGCGCGTTGCATCGACACGTGCAGGTCGGTGAAGCAGTAGCCGATGGAGTACTCGTCGCTCTGCGGCCGTTCGGCGCTCAGCACCAACGACCGGGCGAGGTCGAACCGCGGCATGCACGCGTCCTGTCCCGCACGCGCGAGACCTCGTGCTTCCTGCCGCACCGCCATCGCGCGCACGAGGGGGTTCAGACCGGTCTCGCGCTGGGCGGCGCGCGCCAGGCCGATGACGCGGTCGTCGTCGCCGTCGACCTCGGCGAGCTGGCTCATCCGCACGTAGCAGTACGCGACGACATCGCGGTCGTCGGCGGCTTGGCCCTGCTCCAACGCCCGGGACGTCCACAGGCCGGCGCCCCGCAGGTCGCCGATCTCCTCGTGCAGCCAGCCGTAGAACTCCGCGTACATCGCACCCGTGCCGAGCAAACGGCGCCGTACGTCCCCACGCGCGTTGCGGCGCAGCACGTCGATGAAGTCGTACATGTTGCGGACGGCGGGCATCAGCGCGCCGGTGCCACGCCAGTTGTGCGCGTCGTTGATGATCCGGCGCAGCACGAGGAGCTGGCTCACGGCGTCAGTGGCCATCACGCCGTTGCCGTCCGTCGTGCCGAAGACAGCGGAGGCGCACAACGCCATCAGCGCCTTGCCCTCCATGCCCACGACCAGGTCTTTCGCCACTCCGTCGAGCCCCACGGCGCCCAGGCTTCTGGCTTCACCCGAGCGCATCGGTACCGTGCGGTCGGTCAGCCCGAGCAGGTGGGCGGGGATGCCGAGCAGCCGCTGCAACGTCCTGAGCACGCGCATGTCGTAGGCGATGTTGCTGCCGGCCTCGAGGCGCGAGATCGCCGACTGGGAGAAGCCGGCCAGCGTCCCCAGCTCGTCCTGACGCAGGCCGTGCGCCTTGCGCGCGATCGCGACCACGGCGCCGGGCGACTCCGCGGCGACCGCGTCCCGCACTTCCTTCGACTCCCAGATCGCGGGCGGCAGCATGGGCAGCGGCCCGTCCGGGACGACGACGGCGTTCTTAGCTGGTGTGCTCAACCTCAACGCCTCCTGCATTCAGCTCGCATGGTGGCAGCGGGTTCAGGCTCGCATCGACCGCCATCCGGGCTAGCCGCTTGGATCATGCCTGGCCGAACGAATTCGTGCTCGCCTGTATCTCAAATGGGTCCCGAAGAACCCTCGTAGAACACGTAACCGGGGAACAAGCGGTTCGAACGCATTAAGCTCCCGCGCGTGATCAAGGACTTCGGGGCCGGCGTCTCTCTGCTGCTGCGCGGATTCAAGCTGGTGTTCAGCTCACCCAAGCGCGTGCTCGTCGGGGCACTGCCCGCGGTCATCACGGCTGTTCTGATGATCACCGGCTGGGTGTTGTTGTTCGCCTACATCGACTCGGTCGCGGGCTGGCTCACCGGGTTCGCCGAGTCGTGGAGCGAGAGCTCGCGCAAAGTCATCGAGATCGCCGTCGGCATCTCGGTCATCGCGGCGATCCACGGCCTGAGCGTGCTGCTGTTCACCGCCATCACGCTGATGATCGGCGGCCCGTTCTACGAGTACATCGCGGAAGAGGTCGAGGACGAGCTCGGCGGCGTGCCGGGTGCGGAGCAGGTCGGCTTCTGGCGCGGGTTCGTGGTGGGGCTGCGCGGCACGATCCTGCTGGTCGGCGTGTCGATCCTGTTCGCGATCCCCTTGTTCATCTGCGGGTTCATCCCCGTCATCGGACAGACGGTCGTGCCGGTGCTGGCCGTGTGCATCAACGGGTACCTGCTCGGCATCGAACTGACCGGCATCCCGTTCACGCGCCGCGGCAAGTCGTTCAAGGAGCGCAGGAAGCTGCTCGCGACGCGGCGGGCGATGGTGCTCGGGTTCGCCGTGCCCGCGTACCTGCTGTGCCTGATCCCGTTGGCCGCGATGATCGTGATCCCGGCGGCGATGGCAGGCGGCACGGTGTTGTCGCACCGCCTGCTCAACGGAGACCGCGCTACTGCGTGAAGGGCAGCCAGGCCTGCTGTGAGAGCCCGTTCCGTGCGTTGACCTGCACGCCCGACCCCGAGATCGACCACAGCTGGTCGCCGATCACCATGGTGCGCCTGGCACCGCCGTAGTTCTGGCTCTGCGGTTCGACGATCCTGCCGGTCTCCCTGATCTGGTTGCCGTCGACGCGCAACACCAGCGAGGAGGCCTCGTAGTTCGTCTTGTACTGCGCCACCGGGATGACGAGCGTGCCGTCCTGGGGCCAGAACAGGAACGCGTGCGGGTCGAACTGGGCCTCGGAGTTGGAGTCCGGCAGGTGGTACTGCGCGAGCCGTTGCGGTGACGCGGGATTGCTCACGTCGAACAGCGACACCTGCGTGCCGGTGACGCGGCCCTGGTCCGTCGCCTCCTGGCCGACACCGATCAGCTTGCCGTCACCCGCGGGGTGCAGGTAGGCGGAGAAACCGTTGATCTTCAGCTCGCCGGTCACCTTGGGCTGCTTGGGATCGCTCAGGTCCAGCGTGTAGAGCGGGTCTGTCTGCCGGAACGTGACGACGTAGCCCATCTTGCCGATGAACCGCACGCTGTAGATGCGCTCACCCTTGCCCAGCCCGCCGATCTGGCCTTCCTTCACCAGTTCCGTGCCGCTGCGGCGCAACGTCGTGACGAGGCTTTCCGTTGGTGCGGCTGGGGATTGTTGTGGCACGACGTCGGAGGGAATGCGCCGGCAACAAGGTGTCTGGGTGCCTGTGGTGGTGGCGACGCGCAGGACACCGTCGTGTTCGGACAGTGAGTACTGGTTGAGCAGCGTGCCGTTCACTTCACCGGACGCTATGTGCTTCGGCGGTCCCGCCTGGCTGATGTCGAACTGGTGGATCGCCGTGGTGACCGGGCGCTGAACCGGCGACCCGTTGGGGATTTCGGGGATCAGGCGGTGGTCGTCGGCGACGTAGAGGCTGCGGTCGGTGCCGTAGACCGTGTCGCCGTCGGCCACGATCGAGACGGGCTGGCCGGTGCCGAGCTGACCGGACAGCTCGAACGTGAGCACGGTCAGCATCGACGTGCCCGAATGCACGACGGGGTGACTGACGTTCGCGCAGTCGACCAGGGTTCCGCTGCTCCTGGCGCCGTTCTGGTCCAGCTCGTAGCGCGGCAGCCACGAGGTGATCGGCTCGCTCTGCAGGATCTCCTTGTTGCGGCGCAAGGATCCCGCTTCGTTGATCGACTCGTTCGGGTACACCCACGGCAGGCGCGGCTGCGAGCGGACGACGACGCGGGCGGTGCCGCCGATCTGGCGGGCGTCGAGGTAGAAGCCGTCGGTCTTGAGGCTGGCGATCTGCTTGAGCGCCTTGAGATCCACGAGGATCAGCTCGGTGCCGGACTCGGGCGCGAACGACGGGCGGTCCGGCACCCGCTTCTCCATGATCGGCACGGGGCTGTTCGCGATCACGAGCGCGCGGTCGCCCGAGACGAGCAGCTGGCTCGCGTACCGTTCCCCGAGATCGACCGTGCCCGTGACGGTCCTGCTCGCCACGTCGACGACGCGCAGCTTGCCGTCCGTGATGGAGAGGACGCGTTTTCCGTCCGTCTTCACGATGTCCGGCTCGTCGACGCCCTGTTCGTGGACGTTCGTCGTCGAGTGGTCCTGCTCCTGCGCGGGCGGTGTGGCGGCCCTCTGTGCATCGGGCATCGCCTTCTGCTGCGGGATGCCGGCGCTCGAGTCCTCCATGGCGAAGATCTCCGGACGACCGCCGATGCCGTACGGGCTGACGTACGGCGCCATGGCGTTGCGCAACTCGGTCAGCGCGTGGTCGCAGCTGTCGAACGCGACGAGACGCACCGGCCCGTAGTCCACGATCGGTGGTGGTGCGGGGGTTTCGTCCCGCACCGCGGAGCTCACACACACTCCGGCGAGTGCCAGCGCGGCGGCGCCGGCCAACAGCTTTCTGCCGTTCATGCCATGAGGACGGAAGCAGGGCCGGAAAGGGTTGCCCGTCTTTCGGCAACCCTTTCCGGAGTTTCCTACAGCTGTGCCTGGATCTGCGCCGCGTAGGTGGCGACGCGGGTGTAGACGCCGGGGTAACCGGCGGCCGCGCAACCCTCACCCCACGACGTGATGCCGATCAGCTTGCCACCGGCCACGAGCGGGCCGCCGGAGTCGCCCTGGCAGGTGTCGGTGCCGCCCTGGGCGTACCCGGCGCACACCATGGCCGTGGCGATGAAGTCGCTGCCGTACGAGCTGGCGCAGCTGGAGTTGCTGGTCAGCGGCACGGTGGCCTTGAGCAGATAGCGCGAGGCACTGCCGCCGGAGCTCGTCGTGCCCCAGCCGAGGATCGTCGAGCTGGTGCCGGCGTTGTACAGCGCGCTGTCCGCACTCGTCGCGAACTTGATCGGGGTCTGCGACAGGTTGCGGTCGAGCGTGAGCACCGAGACGTCGTAGCCGCGGGTCACGTCGGTGTAGCTGGGGTGGATCCAGATCTTCGTGACGCGGGCGGTGGTGCCCGCGGTGGAGTTCTTGTCGTCGCGGCCGGCCACGACGCGCACCGCCGACGCCGAGTCGCCCTCGGTGCAGTGCGCGGCGGTGACGACCTTGTTGGGAGCGACGAGAGTGCCGCCGCAGTACTGGAAGCCGCTGCTCGTCGCCAAGTAGACGACGAACGGGTAGGTGGACGTGCTCGCGCGCGTGCCTCCGACGATCTGTGCGCCGACATCGCCGTCGGTGGTGGGGGTCGGAGCTGCTTCGGCCACGCTGACGCACGCCATCGACAGCGTCGCCGCCGCCAATGCCGTGCCGAGCAGTGACCGGAGGCGGTGCAGGGTTGCCGCCATGATCATCTCCTTCTTCTGTTGTGACTCCCGTTGCAGCACAGGAGTTCGTCCAGGATCGACACTGCTTTACGAGACGGGCAAGGGCCGGTCTTCGTAGGCCATTCGGCCGCGCTCGTGCGCGCGTGATTGGATCGAGCGCGAACAATCCCGTTCCGAGAGGAAGTTGTCATGGCCCCCACGAAGCCTGAGGTCGACCCGCACGACGGCCCGGCGCCCGCGGACCTGCTGATCGAGGACATCACCGTCGGCGAGGGCGCGGAGGCCACGGCCGGGCAGTTCGTGTCCGTGCACTACGTCGGTGTCTCGCACTCGACCGGTGAGCAGTTCGACGCCTCCTGGGACCGCGGCGAGGCGTTCCAGTTCCCGCTCGGTGGCGGCCGCGTCATCCAGGGCTGGGACCAGGGTGTCCAGGGCATGAAGGTCGGTGGCCGCCGCAAGCTGGTCATCCCGCCGCACCTGGGCTACGGCGCGCGAGGTGCCGGTGGCGTGATCAAGCCCAACGAGACGCTGATCTTCGTCGTCGACCTCCTGGGCGTGAACTGAAACACTGACCTGGCGGCGTTCCACTGGTCCACTCAGTGGAACGCCGCTGGTCTGTGCGGTCGATTTGCCGAGCGGGTGGAACTGGATCACGCCCGCCTGCGTCATCCTTTGAGTCCGCTGCCGCTGTGGGAGGGATTTTTCGGTGCCCGAGGACATCGCCGGGTCGGAGCAGATGCTCGCGAACTGGAACCAGAGCATCCAGGAACGCGCCTCGCGCTATCAGGAGATGGCGACGCGCGTTCAGGGGATGACGATCTCCGAACGTTCGTCCGACGGGTCCGTCGAGCTCACGATCGGCTCCAACGGCATCCTGCAGAACCTCGTGATCAACGAGTCGGCGGCCGGCAAGCGCATGTCCGAGGTCAGCGGCGAGATCATGAAGCTGCTCCAGCGCGCGCAGTCGAAGATCCCGGCCCTGCTGCAGGAGGCGATGGCCGAGACCATCGGCACGCAGGACGAGACGGCCAACGTGTTGTTCGACGAGGCCAAGAAGAACTTCCCGGCGCCGCCGCCCGAGGACGGGTTCGCGCGTCCGGCGTTCGAGGCGAACGAGATCAACTTCCGGGTGGAGGACGACGCTCCGCCGCCGCCTCCCCGGCCTTCCGCACCGCCGCCGCCCGCGCGCCGCCGCCCGCCGTCGGATGACGACGACGACTTCGGCGGCGAGTCCGTGCTCAGCTGATCTGTCCACTGTCCGAACTTGAGGGGGTTCGATGACTGCCGGTGGTTTCAACGTCACCTCGGACGTGCTGGAAGCGCACGCCAAGGCACTGGAGGGCCTGCACGGGCGGTTGCAGGGGGCAGTGGACGCGGCGAACACCGTGTCGATGCCGACCGACGCGTACGGGATCATCTGCCAGCCGTTCCGGATGCTGCTCGACCCCGTGGAGAACTGGGGTCTCCAGGCGCTCAAGGGTGCTTCCGAGGCGATGGACGCCACCGCCAAGAAGGTCACCGAGACCGCGAAGCACTACCAGGCCGTCGAGGACCAGATCGCTCAGACCATGAAGGGCTTCTGATGTCGACGCCGAACCCGTTGGTGGCCAAGGCTCCCGCGGAACCCTCGGGTTTCTTCAACGCCGGCACCGGTGACAACGGCTGGGCGACGGGCTTCTCGATCGCCGACTCCGCCGTCGACGCCTACAAGGGCATCTCCGAGGGCAGCTGGATCGAGGGCGGCCTCGGTGTGGTCGGTCTCGTCGCCGACGCCGCCTCGATGGCGATCGACCCGTTCGGCACACTTTTGTCGTCTGCTGCTTCTTTTTTGATGGAGCACATGCAGCCGTTGAAGGAGGCGCTGGACTGGCTGGCGGGTGACCCGCCGGTGATCCAGTCGTACTCCACGACGTGGGGCAACGTCTCGCAGGAGATGGGCAAGATCGCGGCCGACTACAAGGCCGCCGTCGACCAGACCGCGTCGTGGACCGGTGCCGCGGGAGACGCCTACCGCAAGGCCGCCGGTGAGCAGCTGGACGCGTTGTCCGGCGCGGCTTCCACCGCGGGTTCGGTCGGCACCGTCGTCGGCGTGATGGGCATGGTCGTCGGGTTCGTGCGCGAGATGGTGCGCGACCTGATCGCCGACCTCGTCGCGAAACTGATCACGTGGGTTCTCGAAGCTGTTTTCACGCTGGGCTTCGGCACGCCGGTGATCGTGGCGCAGGCCGTGACCGCGATCTCCAAGTGGGCGACGCGCATCGGTGAGCTGATCCAGAAGCTCATCAAGACCATCAAGAAGGTCTCGCCGCTGTTGGGTCGTCTGGTCGAGATCTTCACGAAGATCATGAAGGTCGTCGGCAAGCTGGTCGGCAAGGTGACCGGGCTCGACGTGATCTCCACGAAGTCCATCAAGCCGGGCGGCCTGTTCCACCGCACGGACGCGCCGGACCTCTCGCCTTCCGGTGGCCACGGCTCGCCTTCGTCGTCGTCCTCTCCCGACTCCTCACCGTCCTCTCCGGACTCTTCGCCTTCTTCACCGTCCTCTCCGGACAGTTCGCCTTCTTCACCTTCTTCACCTTCTTCATCGTCCACACCGGACAGTTCGCCCTCGTCTTCTTCGCCCTCGTCTTCTTCGCCTTCAACGTCCTCTCCGTCGTCTTCCTCTCCGTCGTCTTCCTCTCCGTCGTCCTCTTCGACGCCCGACGCCCCGTCGCGAACCCCGGACAGCTCGTCCCCGTCGTCGGCTCCGAGCCCGTCGCGCACGCCCGACAGCTCGTCGACGCCCGACGCCCCGTCCCGAGCCACGGACAGCTCATCCCCGGACGCCCCTTCGCGCACCCCGGACAGCTCCCCGTCGAGCCCCAGCACCGCGGCCGCTCCGAGCACCCCGCACACCTCGTCCACTCCGGACACTCCGGCCCCGGCCCGCAACACGGGCTCGACCGTCCAGTCCTCCGTGGCCCCACCCCTGGAAGCCCCAACGCGAGCGGACGCTCCACACGCCCCGTCCCGCACCCCGGACAACACCCCGTCGACGCCCACCCAGTCGGCCCCGACGGGCGGCGGCACCCCGAACGCCGGCGGCAACGCCCCGTCCGCCCCCGCCGCGGCCCGCCCGTCGACCGGCGGCCAGGGCTGGACCGGCACCCCGGGCAGCCGAGGCGACCTGGGCTCAAGCGCCCCCGCCCCACGCTCCCCGGACATGTCGACCTCGGCCTCCCGAGCAGACGCCCCGTCCCGCCCCGCGCCGTCCGCGCCGTCGATGCCTTCGACGCCCAGTGCACCTTCCAGCGGCATGCCCTCCAGCGGAATGCCTTCCGGCGGCGCCCCGCACGCCCCGTCCGGCGGCATGCCTTCGGGCGGCACCCCGCACGGTCCGTCGGCAGGCGCACCGTCAGGTAGCGCGCCGCATGGCCCCTCGTCAGGCGCCCCTTCCGCGGGAGCCCCGAACGCCGCCCGCCCCGACGCGACTCCTCCAAGCCGCGCCACGGCTCCTTCCGCAGCACACGCCCCGACGGCACCGTCCACTCCGAACATGCCACCGGCAGGCGCACCACACGCCCCCTCGACGGGCGCCCCGAACGCTCCCTCAGCAGGAGGAGCGCCACACGCCCCGTCGTCAGGCGCCCCACGCACCGACGCTCCGATGCGCCCGCAGCCGTCGACCCCAAACGCACCGCACAGCCCGAACGCGCCATCGGCACCTTCGGCCCGCACGGACGCTCCCTCGCGCCCAACCACTCCCAACAGCGCCCCGCACTCCCCCAGCGGCCCCAACGCGCCGTCACGCCCCGACGCACCCCACGGCGGCCCATCGCGCCCCGACGCACCACACGGTCCAAGCACGCCATCGCGTCCCGACGCCCCGCACGGCGGTCCCTCCGCACCCTCGCGACCCGACGCGCCACACGGCGGACCCAACGCGCCCACTCGTCCTGACGCACCCCACGGCGGCCCCAACGCGCCGCACTCTCCCAACGCTCCACACGGCGGGCCGAACGCGCCCCACCGGCCGGACGCACCGCACGGTGGGCCGAACCGTCCCGACGCACCCAACCGGCCCGACGCGCCGCACCGGCCCGACAGCCCGTCCCGCCCGGACGGCAGCGGCCCCGGCAACCGACCCGACGGCTCACGTCCCCACGGCCCGGACGGCACCAGGCCCGACGGCACCAGGCCCGACGGCTCGCGGCCGCACAGCCCAGAAGGTCCCCGTTCCCGCGGCACCGATACCGCCGAGGCACCGCACCGCGGTCCGGACACCGACAAGCCGCACGACGGCACGCCCGACAAGCCCCACGACGGCACCCCGGACAAGCCGCACGACAGCGACCCGGACGGCCCCAACAGCCACGACCCGGACGCACCGCCCGCAGACCGTCCCAGCCCGGATGAGGCACACGCGCGGCACGCGGAGAGCACCCCTGCCGGGGTGAGCCACCACGGCGGCGACCCGGACATGGGCGACCTGCCGCACAAGGTGCCGAACGACCCGCGCTTCTTCACCGCGGACGTCCACATCACCCCGGACGGCAAGGCGCGC
>JAVXWK010000479.1:0-4195 GCA_032230575.1 Pseudonocardiales bacterium
TCCGCCACCCGCGCCCGGCGGTGCCGGGCGCGGGTGGCGGACCGGGTGTATCAGCTGCCGCCAGCCCGGTCTACCGGGAGGTGTCGCCTACAACGCCTCGGCGAACCGGTTCTGCACGAGCACCTCACCGAGGCTGGACAGGACCAGCACGGGCGTGTCCGACCACTGGTCGAGGGCTGAAGTCGCGACGCGCGGGGTCTGTGCCGGGCCGGTCGGACCAGGGATCGCGATTGCTCCGCCGCAGCCGGCGCCGTTCTCTTGGAGGAAGTCACCACCAGCCCGATCCGCCAGCGCCACGCCGGCGGTCGTCAGCGACAACGCCACGACCGAGACGACCAACCACCTGCTGGACGAGGAACCCACTCACTCTGCATCGGTCACCAGCCCAGTCCGAGCCCGGCGATGTAGTCGTTCAGCTTCGCGGAGATCAGCCGGTGGTCGCGCTGCGAGAAGTGCCAGTCGCAGCCGAGCCGGTCCAACGCCGGGTCTGCGTAGTTCCAGTAGCGGATCCGGCTGTCGCCGCGGTTGTTGCGCTCCTGCGCGATCTGCCTGACCGCGTCGGCGAACGTCCCGGAACCTTCCGGAACGCTCACGACGATCGTCGAGCCGGCCCCATAGCGAGCCCGCAGCTTGTCGAGGAATCCGTGGTACGCGGACTTGTACGCGGTCACGAGGCTCTGTTGGTCGGGCCACTGCTCACCGGACTTGAGCGCCGTGGAGAAGTCGTTGGTGCCCAGGCCGACCACGATGAGCTGCGGTCGCCACGAGGCGGGCCTCTGCCAGACGTCGCCCTCCACGTTCAGCAACGCCCGGTCGTAGTAGGTGCGATAGCTGGTGCCCGGCTGGCCGCCCCCGAAGTTGCGCACCATCCCGCGACCGGAGAACGCGTTGACCTGATAGTCCGCGTTCTGCGCACGGGCGGTGAGCGCGCCGAAGCTCAGGTCGGAGTTGGTGTTGCGGTCGACGCCGCCGTTGGCCGAGCAGTCGCGCGTGGTGGACAGGTTGCCGTAGCCCGCGGTCAGCGAGTCGCCGATGAACTCGACCTGCCTGGTGCGGGCCGCGGGCTTGGTCAGCACGGTCCCACCGGACGCGGCGACGAACCCGCCGAACTCCCCTGCGGCCCAAGGGCTCTCCGACCGCTTGACCAGCCGGACGCGGTGCTCGGCGTTGCTCAGGTCGCGCACCCAGTACGTGGTGCGGCCCGGCTTGGACAGCGTCGCGACGGTCCTGCCGTCGATCTGCACGTCGTAGTAGTTCACCCCGTCGTTGAGGGTGATCCCGACGCCGGTACCGCGGAACCGGCCCTCGAAGTACACGCCGGGCCAGGTGTACTGGCCGGAAGTCGTGACCCGCCCGGCGGTGTGCGCCTGGTCCAGGGCACCGGGAGCTGCCGCTGTCTCCTGGACACCACAGATCGTCACCAACGCGGAGACGAGAACGGCTGCCGCGGTTGTGCGGGTCATGAGGTCACTCCCGTCACGACGGTGCCCGACCTGGTCACGTTGTAGGTCACCTTGGTGCCGCTCCAGTAGTGGAACGTGAGCGTCACCGGCGAGTTGTCCCGGACAGCGCTGAAGAACTCCGCCGTCAAAGTGGTGGTGTTGCTGGAGTAGTCGGGTCTGAACGTGTAGTCGTACTCCTTGAAAGACGTCCAGTCGTGCGGACCCGCGTTCGTGCCGTCGGCGTACTTCGCCTCCATCGTGGCGAGCAGATCACCGCGGAAGGTCGTCGGGATCACGAACGAAGACGTTGTCCCGCTTGCGTTCGACAGCACCGGCCGGTCGTAGGTCAGCACGTTGAACCGCCACGGCACGCCCTGCGAGAAGCGGGCCGTCAGCGCCGCGTTCGTGCCGTACTCCCGCGATCCGCTCAGCCTGGACAGCGTCCGCGCGGTCAGGGTGAGCTCGTCGCCGTCGACCGCGTAGTCCCGGCCGCGCACCAGTGCGGTGTCGCCGTGCCACAACCCGAGGAACCTGGTGCCGTTGAGGTTCAAGGTGATCGTCTTGGCCGTGATGGCGCTCGACCGCTCGTTGAACACCTGGTCGCTGTACGCGGTGCCGGAGCGGGTGCGCCAGCTCGACCTGATCTGCGCGAAGAGCTCCGGGTCGCTCCACTGGAAGGACGTCCGGCCGAGGTGCTGGCCGTTGTCCCACAGCATCGTCGTGATCTTCCTGGCGCGCGCGTGATGGCCGAGGTACTCGAAGAACTTCAGCTTCTCGCCCTGCTCGATCGTCCCGGTGTGGCGGTCGAAACCGAGCAGCCCGTACTCACCCAGGATCACCGGAACGCCCTTGGCCACGAAAGCGTCGTACACGCGGTCGAAGTAGTCGGTGAGGTCTTTCTGCGCAACGGCGTCGAAACGCGTGCTGCCCGCGACGTTCACGCTGAACGGCCAGTAGCCGTAGTAGTGGACGGTCGCGATCAGGTTGGGGTCGCTGAATCCCCGCAGCTGCTCCGCCAGCGCGTCGACCAACGGCTGGTTGGCCGACGTGTGCAGGGTCGGCAGGACGAGCAGGCGCTTGGCGTTGTTGCCACCCGACCCGCGCACGATGTCCCGGAACGACGCGTTGAGCTCGTTCAGCAGCTCGATCTCCTGTGCCTGCCCGGAACTTCCGGCGAACTGCGGCTCGTTGACGCTCTCCAGCGTCAGCTTCTGCCCGAAGTCGCGGAAGGCGGTCGCCAGCTGCCGCCAGATCGCGTTGTAGCGGTTGAGCACGCCGGTGTGGTCGGACGGCATGGCGTTGATCCACTGCCACGAGTCGTGGTGGAGGTTGACCATCACGTACAGGTCGCGCGCCAAAGCCCAGCGCACGACCTCCTTGACGCGGTCGAGATACGCCGTCTCGATGGTGTGGTCCGGCGCCGGGCCGAGGTGCGCACTCCAGGTGACCGGAATGCGGATGCTCTTGAAGCCCTGCGCCTTCACGTTGTCCAGCAGGGCTTCGGTGATGCGCGGGTTGCCCCACGACGTCTCGTCGCTGCCGGTCGAGTCCAGTGTGTTGCCGAGGTTCCACCCCGGTTGCATCGCCGCGACCTGTTCCATCGCGCCGCGCGCCTTGGCCTCCGCTGTGGCAGCCACAGGCGTGATGCTCCCGGTGAAGACCGCTGCCGCGGCCACCGCCGCACTCATCCACCGGCGGATCGACCAGGTTCCAACTAATGACCGCGACATGAGCGAAAGCTGCCATGGTGCCCTGACACCGTCAAGACTCCGAGCCGGAATCGATGCGCTTCGACTCGTTTCGACGAATTTCGACCATCTCACCGTCGAACGACGCCCCCGACGATTCATTCGCGGCACTTCTTGCCGGTGTCGACGCAGTTCACGAGCCTGTCCATGATTGGCCGCGACATCACGTTCGCAACGTCGTCGTGGTCGGAGAAGGGATTGTGCTTCTCCTCCGGGAACGCGTCGACCGCGTACTTGCCCACCGGTGTTCTGATCAGGGAAGAAGATGTGGTCGCGGTGGTTCTTCATGCCGTTGGTCGAGACCTTGACGTCGCCGTCGAGCACTCGGAGGAACTTGGGCATCGCCACGACCCTCACCGACCGGCGAACCGCGGAAGGTCAGGTCGACGACCTCGGGACGGTGGATCTCGCCCTCGTTGCCAGGAAGTTCGTTGTCGTCGCCACCACCGCCCTTTCCGTCGCCGAGCTTGCACGACGCCAGCTGCTCGACCCGCGTTGCGACCGATCGCGATGGCGATCCGGTCGATCGTCGCGACCCGCTTTTCCTTCAGCGGCCCCACGATCGCGTTCTGGTTGAAGTCGGGGTCGCGCGGGTTCTCGTTCTTCGCGAGGCGTTTGTTCGCCTCGTCGATCTGGGTCTTCAACAGGGCCAGGTTCCGGTCGACCTCAGCCTCGTCATCGTCGTCGTCGATGCGCACCACCGGCCAGAAGTAGGCTGACCTGTCGCCGTTCTTGCGCGTGGTGATGGCAGAGGCCGCCGTCGAGCTCCGGCGCTTCACGGTCGCGTGCGGGAACACGACCCTGGAGCTCTGTGCAGTCGACGTCGGGCAACCCGGCAGCCCTGGTCGGCCGCTGCCACCGTCACGACCTCGGCACGGCCTAGCTGTACTGACCTGAGAGGTTAGGAACGCGGCTGGCTGGTGGCTTGCCTGCGAGTGCGGTGTGACCGCGGTGGTGATTGTAGAGATGCAGCCATCGCGGGAACGCCTCGCGGCGCTCGGTCTC